>NZ_JBWKZB010000009.1:0-149037 GCF_059424105.1 Pseudomonas sp. GW456-E7
CAGTAATCCCTCCCAACACCGCACCACCCTTGATCCTCCCCCCCTCGCAGGCCTAATCTAGCGCCACGCAATCGTTTCACCCCTTCCCCTCGCAGCACCGCGCCATCGCCACTCCATACCCAGGAGGTTCACGAATGTTCGACTTCTACCCCCAGCTCAAGCAGCGCTTCGCTGCCTTGCGCACGGGTGCTGAATTCTTTTCCCTGCGTTATGTGCGCGAATCCGGGCAGTACCTGTCGGTGCGCAAGAACGTCGCAGAACCGCCGAGCCTGAGCCGTGACGAAGGGGCAATGCTGACCGTGCGGGTCAATGGCGTCGAGGCTTATGCGGCGACCAACGATCTGTCACAACAAGGCCTGCAGGCCGCCCTCGAGCGCGCCGAACTCCAGGCCCGTCGACTCAAGCCCCACGCCTTGCTGGACCTGCGTTCGCAGGCTGTTTCCAGCGACCGTGCCGATTATTTTTCGCCGAACCTCGACCAGCCCTTCCCGTCACTGAACGACTGCTACCAACTGCTCGGCGCCGAGTCGGCCGCCGTGCCCAGGGACGAGCGTCTGGTGAACTGGCAGGTCAGCCTCGGCATCACTCACGTCGAGCAGATTTATCTCAATAGCGCCGGTGCCGAACTGCGCCAGGCGCAACGCTTTGTGTACCCCGGCCTGGACGTCACGGCCTACGACGGCAACGACAGCCAGACCCGCAGCCTGGGGCGCGAGAACTTCGGCCAGCAAGGCGCGGCAGACGTTATCAGCCGCTGCGGCCTGATCGGTGCCGGCGCCCAGGTGGCTGATCAGGCGCTGCAACTGCTGCTGGCGCCAAACACACCGCAAGGCAAGCGCGACCTGCTGCTGATGCCCGACCAGATGATGCTGCAAATCCACGAATCCATCGGCCATCCGCTGGAGCTGGACCGCATTCTGGGAGACGAACGCAATTACGCCGGCACCAGTTTCGTCAAAGCCGAGGATTTCGGCCGACTGCAATACGGCTCCGGCCTGCTCAACGTGACCTTCGACCCGGAGATCCCCGAAGAACTCGCCAGCTATGGCCATGACGACGACGGCACGCCCGCCAGCAAACAGTTCCTAATCCGTGAAGGCCTGTTGCTGCGCCCGCTGGGCGGTGCGTTGTCGCAATTCCGTGCCGGCATGGACGGCGTCGCCAACAGTCGCGCCTGCGGCTGGAACCGTCCGCCGATCGATCGCATGGCCAACCTCAACATCGAGCCGGGCGATCAGTCCATCGAGCAGCTGATCGGCGGTATCGAGCACGGCGTGCTGATGTCGACCAACCGTTCCTGGTCGATCGACGATGCCCGCAATAAATTCCAGTTCGGCTGCGAATGGGGCCAACTGATAGAAAACGGCGAACTCAAGGGCGTGGTAAAGAATCCCAATTACAGGGGCATCTCCGCGCAGTTCTGGAAAAGCCTCAGCGCCGTCGGCGATGCCAGTACCTTCAAGGTCCTCGGCACACCGAATTGCGGTAAGGGCGAGCCGAACCAGGTGATCCGCGTCGGCCACGCGTCACCGGCCTGCGTGTTCAGTAACGTTGATGTATTCGGAGGAGACGCCTGATGCATCCGTCAATCAGCCAGTCCGCATCGTTCAAGGCGCTGGTCAACAGCCTGCGTGCAGCGCTTCACGAGCCCGAACAGTTCACCCTCAGCTACGCCGCCGAATCCTCGGCCTTCATACGTTTCAACCACGCCAAGGTGCGTCAGGCCGGTCAGGTGCAGCAGGCGAGCATCGGCCTGAAACTGATCAACGAAGGCCGCCATGCCGATCTGCAAATCACGTTGGCCGGCGATCCCCAGGTTGATCTGCAACGTTTGAACGAAGGCCTGCAACAGCTGCGCGATACCTTGCCGTTGTTGCCTCCAGACCCGTATCTGCTGCTCAACCACAATGGCTGGCAGAGCAACAACGTGCAGGCCCAACCGCTGCCGGACACCGAACAGGTGGTCGCGCAAATCACCCAGGCCGCCGAAGGCCTGGATCTTGTCGGTTTCTACGCTGCCGGACCGATCAGTCGTGGTTTTGCCAGTTCTTCGGGCGCCTTCGGCTGGCATCAGGCCAACAGTTTCAATTTCGACTTCAGCCTGTTCCACGAGAACGGCCAGGCGGTAAAGGCCAGCTATGCCGGGCAGGACTGGAACAGCGAAGGCTTTGCCAAACGCTTCGAGCAAGCCCGCGAGCAGCTTGAGTTTCTGGGGCGGCCGCTACGCACTTTGGCGCCCGGCCAGTACCGCGCTTACCTGGCACCGGCGGCGCTGGAAGAGATCATGGGCATGCTGTGCTGGGGGGGGTTCTCGGCACAGTCGATTGCCAGCAAAAGCAGCCCGCTGCAAAGGCTCTACGGTGGCGACAGCGCGTTCAGCCCGCTGGTCTCGCTGGACGAAAAAGTCAGCGGCTCACTGAGCCCGGCGTTTTCCGATGAAGGTTATCCGCGCAGCGACCTGGGGTTGATCGTCAACGGCAAGGCCGGGGCACAACTGGTGAGTTCGCGCAGCGCCGCGGAATACGGTTTGACCGCCAACGGCGCCAGCGGCGGTGAATCCCCGAGCGCGCTGAACATGCAAGCGGGGACATTGCCTGGCGCGGACATCCTCAAGCAGTTGGGTACGGGGCTGTACATCAGCAACCTGTGGTACCTGAACTTTTCGGATCAACCGGCCGCACGCCTGACCGGCATGACCCGTTTTGCCACGTTCTGGGTCGAGAACGGCGAGATTCAGG
This sequence comes from Pseudomonas sp. GW456-E7, assembly GCF_059424105.1. Taxonomy (NCBI): domain Bacteria; kingdom Pseudomonadati; phylum Pseudomonadota; class Gammaproteobacteria; order Pseudomonadales; family Pseudomonadaceae; genus Pseudomonas; species Pseudomonas sp. GW456-E7. The sequence continues at coordinate 2,739 of NZ_JBWKZB010000009.1, forward strand.
CACCGGTCAACACCATGCGCTTTGATGACAGCGCCTTCAGCCTGCTCGGTTCGCGGCTGGAAGCGTTGACCGCGGAGCGGGAGTTGTTGCTGTCGGCGAGTACATACAGCCAGCGGGCGACGGCTTCGGCGTTGTTGCCGGGAGCGTTGGTCAGCCGGTTGACTCTGACCCTGTAAACGCAATACCTGTGGGAGCGGGCTTGCCCGCGAAAGCGGCGGATCAGTCGACATTGATGTTGAATGTTACGGCCTCTTCGCGGGCAAGCCCGCTCCCACAGGGTCCGGTTACCTGACCACCACAAGAGGTCCCATGCCCAACCGCCCGCCTCTCGACGCTGTCACCGCCCGCTGGATACCCTGGGTCGTCGCCATAGCCTTCTTCATGCAGTCCCTCGACGGGACGATCCTCAACACCGCCCTGCCGGCCATGGCCCGCGACCTGGCCGAGGACCCATTGCGCATGCAGGGGGTGATCATCGCCTACATGCTCACGGTCGCCTTGCTGATCCCGGCTTCGGGCTGGATCGCCGACCGTTTTGGCACCAGGAAGATCTTCTTCAGCGCAATCCTGCTGTTCAGTCTCGGCTCGTTGCTCTGCGCATTGTCGAGCAGCCTGAGCCTGCTGATCGGCGCCCGGGTGATCCAGGGCCTGGGCGGAGCGTTGATGCTGCCGGTCGGGCGGCTGGTGGTGCTGCGCGCCTACCCGCGCTCGGAACTGGTGCGGATCATGGGCTTCATCACCATTCCCGGGCTGCTCGGCCCGCTGATCGGCCCGACCATGGGCGGCTGGATGGTGCAGTACCTGACCTGGCACTGGATCTTCCTGATCAACCTGCCGGTGGGGCTGGTCGGTTGCTACGCCGTATGGAAATTCATCCCGGACCTGCGCGGCTCGGAACGCACCCGTTTCGACAGCCTGGGCTTCGTGCTATTCGGCGCGGCGATGATTCTGATCACCATCGCCATGGAAGGCCTGGGCGAGTTGCACCTGCCGCACCTGCGGGTAATGTTGCTGCTGTTCGGTGGCATGGCGTGCCTGGCGGCGTACTGGCTGCGCGCCGGGCACATCGAAAACCCGTTGTTCGCGCCGTCGCTGTTCAAGACCCGAACCTTTGCCGTGGGCATTCTCGGCAACCTGTTCGCCCGCCTCGGCAGCGGCGCCCTGCCCTTTCTGGTGCCGTTGCTGCTGCAAGTGGCGCTGGGCTACTCGCCGTCCCAGGCCGGGATGAGCATGCTGCCGCTGGCCGCTGCGGCGATGATCGCCAAGTGGGTGGCGCGGCCGCTGATCGAGCGTCTGGGTTACCGCATCGTGCTGACCGGCAACACCCTGGCACTGGGCATCATGCTCGCGAGCATGGGCCTGGTCAGCGAGCAGACGCCGTATTGGCTGCTGCTGTGCCTGCTGGCGATCCTTGGCGCGATCAACTCCCTGCAGTTCACCGCGATGAACACCGTGACCCTGATCGACCTCGACGACGCCAGTGCCAGCAGCGGCAACAGCCTGTTGTCGGTGGTCGCGCAATTGTCCCTGAGCCTGGGCGTTGCCTGTGCCGGTGCGTTGCTCGGCGGCTTTACGGCGGAGATTGGTAATGATGGCGTGGAAACGGTCCTGGGGGCATTCCAATTGACCTTCGTGACCGTGGGAATCATGGCGATGCTGGCCGCTACGATCTTCTCGCAACTGTCAAAAAATGACGGACGGCGAGTTAAGCGTCCGGAAGAACACATAGAGCCTTAGGGCGAATGGCCACTGGACTGGTACACTGCGCGACATTTTGTTTTGCAGGCCAGTCCCGTGACCACCATCGCCACCGAATTTAATACTTTGCCGCTGTCTGCCGCCATGCTGGCTAACCTCGAATCCCTCGGTTATGCCCAGATGACGCCGATCCAGGCGCAAAGCTTGCCGGTGATCCTCAAAGGGATGGACCTGATCGCCCAGGCCAAGACCGGCAGCGGCAAGACCGCGGCCTTCGGCATCGGCCTGCTGAACCCGATCAATCCGCGCTACTTCGGTTGCCAGGCACTGATCCTGTGCCCGACCCGCGAGCTGGCCGACCAGGTCGCCAAGGAAATCCGTCGCCTGGCCCGTGCCGAAGACAACATCAAGGTCCTGACCCTGTGCGGCGGCGTGTCCCTCGGCCCGCAGATCGCTTCGCTGGAGCACGGCGCGCACATCATCGTCGGTACTCCGGGGCGCATCCAGCAGCACCTGCGCAAGGGCTCGCTGGTCCTTCACGGCCTCAACACCCTGATCCTCGACGAAGCCGACCGCATGCTCGACATGGGTTTCTACGACTCCATCGAAGAAATCATCATGCAGGCCCCGGAACGTCGCCAGACCCTGCTGTTCTCCGCGACCTACCCGGTGGGCATCAAGCAGCTGGCCTCGAAGTTCATGCGCAACCCGCAGCAAGTGAAGGCCGAAGCGTTCCACGACGACACGCAGATCGAGCAGCGCTTCTACGAAATCTCCCCGGATGACCGCATGAGTGCGGTGACCAAGGTACTTGGCCACTTCCGCCCGGCGTCCTGCGTAGCCTTCTGCTTCACCAAGCAACAGGTTCAGGAAACCGTCGATCACCTGACCGCCAAAGGCATCTCCGCCGTTGGCCTGCACGGTGATCTGGAACAGCGCGACCGCGACCAGGTGCTGGCGATGTTCGCCAACCGCAGTACTTCGGTACTGGTCGCCACCGACGTCGCTGCCCGTGGTCTGGACATCGATTCCCTGGACATGGTGATCAACGTCGAGCTGGCCCGCGATTCGGAAATCCACATCCACCGCGTCGGCCGTACCGGCCGCGCCGGTGAGAAAGGCCTGGCTATCAGCCTGGTGGCGCCATCCGAAGCGCAGCGTGCACAAGCCATCGAGCAATTGCAGAAAACACCGCTGACCTGGGATCAGGTGGACAACCTCACCTCCAAGGGCGGTGGTCCGCTGTTGCCGCAGATGAGCACCCTGTGCATCGCTGGCGGCCGCAAGGACAAGGTCCGTCCGGGCGACATTCTTGGCGCACTGACCGGCGACGCCGGCATCCCCGGCGCCCAGGTCGGCAAGATCGCGATTTTCGACTTCCAGGCCTATGTGGCCGTGGAGCGCGGCGTCGCCAAACAGGCCCTGCAGCGCTTGAACGACGGCAAGATCAAAGGCCGTTCGTTGCGCGTGCGCATCCTGTAAAAACGCATCGCCCCCTGTAGGAGCGAGCCTGCTCGCGATGGACGACAGAACACCGCTGGGTATCAGACACCCCGCGTTATCGTTGACGTCCATCGCGAGCAGGCTCGCTCCTACAGGTTTGTTTTGTGGTGAATCATCAAGAGGACACCGTTTTGCGCTCTACCGAAGTCGTGATCATTGGCGCTGGCGCCGCAGGGTTGATGTGTGCGCTGACCGCCGCCGGGCGCGGGCGCAAGGTGCTGCTGCTCGACCACGCGAACAAGGCTGGCAAGAAAATCCTGATGTCCGGCGGTGGCCGCTGCAATTTCACCAACATGTACACGGAACCGGGCAATTTTCTCTCGCAGAATGCCCATTTCTGCAAATCCGCCCTGGCTCGTTACACCCAGTGGGATTTCATCGGCATGGTGGCCAAGCACGGCGTGCCGTACCACGAGAAAAAACTCGGCCAGTTGTTCTGCGATAACAAATCCAGCGACATCCTCGAAATGCTGCTGAACGAGTGCGACCAGGTCGGCGTCAGCCTGCACCTGGACACCTCTATCCAGACCATCGAGAAGCTTGAGAAGGGCTATTTGCTGGACACGACGCTCGACCAGATCACCTGCGAATCCCTGGTGATCGCCACCGGCGGTCTGTCGATCCCGACGCTGGGCGCCACCGGCTTCGGTTACCAGGTGGCCAGGCAGTTCGGCCACGAGCTGCTGCCGACCCGCGCCGGCCTGGTGCCATTCACCATCACCGATCAGCTCAAGGTGTTGTGCACCGAGTTGTCCGGTACCTCGGTGGATTGCCTGGTGAGCTGCAACGACCAGAGCTTCCGCGAGAACATCCTGTTTACCCACCGCGGCCTCAGCGGCCCGGCGATCTTGCAGATCTCGTCGTTCTGGGAGTCCGGCGATACCGTCGAGATCAACCTGATGCCGGATCACGACGTGCCGGGCTGGCTGCAACAGCAACAGGCCGAACGCCCCAACAGCGAGCTGAAAACCCTGCTCGGTGAAATCTTCACCAAGAAGATGGCCAACCTGCTGGCGGACAACTGGTTCGTCTCCAAACCGATGAAGCAGTACACCCACGCGGAACTGGCTGACATCGCCGAGAAACTGGCGAGCTGGAAAGTCGTGCCGGCGGGCACCGAAGGTTATCGCACCGCCGAGGTGACCCTGGGCGGCGTCAACACCAATGAAGTGTCGTCCAAGACCATGGAATCGCTGAAAAGCCCGGGCCTGTATTTCATCGGTGAAGTGCTGGATGTCACCGGGCATCTGGGCGGATTCAACTTCCAGTGGGCCTGGGCTTCGGGCTACGCGGCGGCGCAGTACGTCTGATCCAGAAACCTACACAATCCCCCTGTGGGAGCGAGCTTGCTCGCGATGGCGGCCTATCAGTCAACATCTCTGTTGAATGTTATGGCCTCATCGCGAGCAAGCTCGCTCCCACAGGTTTCCAGGCCAGCCACAAAACTTGTGATCAACCCAGATCACCAATGCTCAAGGGAACAGATTTTGCTGTCTGATGTGATCGGCGCCATTGCGTCGGCGTCATTAGTGGCTCAATTTAGCGTCATTGCCTCGGAAGGCCTTCGCACTTCATGTCATCGACTTCGTTCCGCCAGTCTCTGCGGCGCCTTTGGGCGCTGGATAAATTCAGCTACAGCGTGCGGGTATTCATTGCCCTGACCGGCACCATGGCGCTGTGTTGGTACCAGGACGAAATGGGCCTGCTGATCCCGTTGTTCCTGGGGATTATCGCCAGTGCCCTGGCCGAGACCGATGACAGCTGGCAGGGTCGTCTCAACGCGCTGGCGGTGACACTGGTGTGTTTCGCTGTCGCTGCCCTGTCCGTCGAACTGCTCTTCCCCTACCCCTCGCTGTTTATCATCGCTTTCGCCCTGGCCGCGTTCTGCCTGACCATGCTCGGTGCCCTCGGCGAGCGCTATGGCGCGATTGCTTCGGCAACCTTGATCCTGTCGGTCTACACCATGATCGGCGTGGACCAGCGTGGCGGCGCGGTGACCGACGTCTGGCACGAGCCGGTGCTGCTGGTGGCCGGTGCCGCCTGGTATGGCCTGCTGTCGGTGTTGTGGCAGGCACTGTTTTCCAATCAGCCGGTGCAGCAGAGCCTGGCGCGGCTGTTCCGCGAGCTGGGCTATTACCTGAAGCTGAAATCTTCACTGTTCGAGCCGATCCGGCAGATGGACGTGGAAGCGCGGCGCCTGGAACTGGCCCAGCAGAACGGTCGAGTGGTGGCGGCACTGAATGCCGCCAAGGAAATCATCCTGCACCGGGTCGGCAACGGGCGCCCGGGGTCGAAGGTCAGCCGCTACCTGAAACTGTACTTCCTCGCCCAGGACATCCACGAACGCGCCAGCTCTTCACACTATCCGTACAACGCACTCGCAGAAGCGTTTTTCCACAGTGACGTCATGTTCCGCTGCCAACGCCTGTTGCGTCAGCAAGGCAAAGCCTGCCGTGCCCTGGCCGAATCGATCCAAATGCGTCAACCGTTCACCTATGACGCCAGTTTCACCGAGGCTCTCAGCGATCTGGATGCCTCTCTCGAACACCTGCGCATCCAGAGCAACCCGGCCTGGCGCGGCCTGCTGCGTTCGCTGCGGGCACTGGCGGCCAACCTCGGCACCCTCGACCGCTTGCTCAGCGATGCCAGCAACCCCGACGCCCTGGCCGACGCCACCGACAGCAGCTTGCTCGACCGTTCGCCACGCAACCTCAAGGACGTGTGGGTTCGCCTGCGCACGCAGCTGACGCCGACCTCCTTGCTGTTCCGTCATGCCCTGCGATTGCCCCTGGCGTTGAGCATCGGCTACGCCATGGTGCATTTGATCCACCCGTCCCAGGGCTACTGGATTATCCTCACGACGCTGTTCGTCTGCCAACCGAACTACGGCGCCACCCGCCGCAAACTCGGTCAACGGATCATTGGCACTGCCATCGGCCTGACGCTGGCCTGGGCGCTGTTCGACCTGTTCCCGAACCCGCTGATCCAGTCGTGCTTCGCCATTGCTGCCGGGGTGGTGTTCTTTACCAACCGCACCACCCGCTACACCCTGGCGACGGCGGCAATCACCCTGATGGTGCTGTTCTGCTTCAACCAGGTGGGCGACGGTTACGGATTGTTCCTGCCACGGCTGTTCGATACCTTGCTCGGCAGCCTGATCGCCGGGCTGGCGGTGTTCCTGTTCCTCCCGGACTGGCAAGGCCGGCGCCTGAACAAAGTGCTGGCCAACACCCTGGCCTGCAACAGCATTTACCTGCGCCAGATCATGCAGCAGTACGCGGCGGGCAAAAGCGACGACCTGGCCTACCGCCTGGCCCGCCGCAACGCGCACAACGCCGACGCGGCGCTGTCGACCACGCTGGCCAATATGCTGATGGAGCCGGGGCATTTCCGAAAGGAAGCGGACGTGGGCTTCCGCTTCCTGGTGCTGTCGCACACGCTGCTCAGTTACCTGTCGGGCCTGGGTGCGCACCGGGAAACCCCACTGCCGGCAGACGTGCGTGAACAGTTGATCGAGGGGGCCGGGGTGAAACTGGCTGCCAGCATCGACGAGATCGCCCAAGGGCTGGCGAGCAAGACTTCGATTGCGATTCAGAGCGATGAAGAAGAAGCACTGGCCAATGAGCTGGAACAGATGCCGGATGAAATCGATGAAGGCCAGCGGCTGGTGCAGACGCAGTTGGCATTGATCTGCCGGCAGCTCGGGCCGTTGCGGACACTGGCGGCGCATCTCATCAAGGATACGAGTGAGGATTGAGATTCAGGCTGGCTGTACCGGCCTCTTCGCGGGCAAGCCCGCTCCCACAGGGTTATCTGATGGTCACAAGATTTGTGTTCACCCTCGCCCACTGTGGGAGCGGGCTTGCCCGCGAAGAGGCCATCAGCAACAGTACAGAAACTGGCACAACCCACTCACATCCCATGCTGCTTCATCAACTTTTCATAACTCCCGTCCGCCTTCATCGCCGCGATCTCCCGGTCGAATCCGGCAACGATCTGCTCATGCTGCGGGTTCTTCAGGCTGACCAGAATATGCAGGCTGTTCTCGCTCAAAGCCTTGGGCAGGAATTCCACGGCGTTTCGTACCTTGGGTGACTCGCGGGCCAGGTAATAACGGGCGACGTACTCATCTTCCAGCGTCAGTTTGACCCGGTCGGCAGCGACCATACGCACGGCCATGGCGAAGCTGTGCACGGGGACTTTCTGCAACGAGTCATCATTGTCGAACCCAGGCGAATAGGCGTAACCGCGCACGATGGCAATCGGATAAGTGTGCAATTGCTGCAGGTTATTGAATTCGATGGGCGCGTCTTTACGCTTGAGAAAGCGTACGCGGTTGAGCAGGTATTCGCCGGAAAACTGGCCGAGTCTTGTACGCTCCTCGGTGTACCAGGCGTTGACCAGCACGTCGTATCGGCCCTCACCCAATCCCATCAAGGCCCGCGCCCAGGGCACTTGTTCAAACTCACTGGCATAGCCGGCCCTGGCGAGCGCGGTACTGACAATGTCCGTGGCCAGACCACCGTTGACGAGCGTGGCATCGGTAAAGGGTGGCCAGGCATCGGCGACCAACCGCAGTTTTTCTGCCGCCGCCCCCTGAACCAGCAACAGCAATCCAATCAAGGCAAAAGCTCGATGCAATCGCGGCATGCTAGAAAATCCTTAGCGGGCGATTGCCCGACGTGTTTTCAGCCAAAACCCCAAGGCCCCTGATCCGGCAATACCCGGGTACTCAACATTAGCTCATCGAAGCCATAGCACAGCGCTTCGATCCAGATTACACAAAGAAGACATCCACGCGAGAAATGAATGATGGCATTTTGGCCTTTGTCACAGATTCTTCCGCCATAAAGACTTCTGGCGTGAGTGCGCTTAGTATCGGAACGACGTTTTCAGGGAATCAAAACATGACAGTCGATTGGATCTGCAAACATCACAGTGACCTGGGCAAGGAGCAGCTGTACGCCATTTTGCAGCTGCGCGCGGAAGTGTTCGTCGTCGAACAGAAATGCGTTTACCAGGATATCGATGGCCAGGACCTGGATGGCGACACCTGCCACGTGATGGCCTGGGACGGTAACCGGCTGGTGGCCTACCTGCGGTTGCTTGACCCGCAATCGCAGGGCGGCGACGTGGTGATCGGGCGGGTGATCATTGCCCCGCAGGCACGCGGCGTGGGCCTGGGGCATGAACTGATGGACCAGGCGTTGAAACAGATCGAGAAGTACTGGCCCGGCCTGCCGGTCTACCTTTCGGCCCAGGCGCATTTGCAGGGGTATTACGGGCGCTATGGGTTTGTCGTGGCGGGTGAGGAGTATGTGGAAGATGGCATTCCACACATTGGCATGCGTCGTCCTTGAGGGCCTCTTCGCGAGCAAGCCCGCTCCCACAGGGGACCGCATTCCAGTGTGGGAGCGGGCTTGCCCGCGAAGGCGTCGGCTCAGACACTACAGATTTCAGGGATACTCCAGCACCGCCTTGATCTGCCGCAGATTACGCTCGATCCAGCCGCGATCAATCGCACCCCACTCGCGAATCCGATAGCGCCCCGCATGGTTGCGCGCGCCCTCTTCCTGCTCGAATTCACAGACGATATCCAGATCCGCCAACGCCGCTATGGTGTCCTGCGCCGTGCGCCGGGGCATGCCGGTCACTTCGGTAAGCGCCGGGACGCTGCTGGCCAGTCCGCTGTCGATCAGGTACGCCACATACAACCGACGGTAGAAGCTGCTTTTGGTCTTGCTCACGTCCATCTGATGCTCCTTAAAAGGTCGCAGACTGCGGCAGCTCCTACAGATCCCGCCACGTCAGGTACACCCGCACATCGAACTCCACCTGGTGATACCCCGGCAGCATGTGCTCGCACAGTTTGTAGAAAGCCTTGTTGTGGTCCGATTCCTTGAAGTGCGCCAACTCATGCACCACGATCATTTTCAGGAACTCGCAAGGCGCTTCCTTGAACAGCGAAGCGATGCGGATTTCCTTCTTGGACTTGAGCTTGCCGCCTTGCACCCGGGAGATCGTGGTGTGCAAGCCAAGGGCACGGTGAGTCAGGTCCAGGCGGTTGTCGAACAGCACCTTGTCGATGGCCGGAGCATTACGCAGGTATTCCTGCTTGAGGTCCAGGGCATAGGTGTACAGCGCCTTGTCGCTCTGCACACCGTGCTTTTGCGGGTAACGCTGGCTCAGGTAATCGCCCAGCCGACCGTCGGCGATCAGCTGGCGCACCTGATCCTGCAAGGTGGCGGGATAGGCCTGGAGATATTTCAACACGGTCATCGGGGCGGCAATACAGGTCACTGAAAGGTCGCCAGTGTAGCGAATTCAGCAGGGAAGCGCGCTCCAGTCAAACGGCTGTACAAAGACCCCGGCGTCCTCGGCCATCATCGGCCGGGCCACCAGAAAGCCTTGCACATATTCGCAGCCGTTGGCCCGCAACCATTCATACTGCGCGACGGTTTCCACCCCTTCGGCAATCACCAGCACCCCGAACTGTTTGCACAGGTCGATCACACTGCGCACTAGCGCCGCATCCCGTACCGAGTCCGGCAACCGGGCTATCAAATGGCGGTCGAGCTTGAGGGTGTCCAGCTCCAGGTCACGCAGGTGCGACAGGGAGCACGGGCCGGCCCCAAAGTCATCCAATGCCACTCGTACGCCCAGATTGTGCAACAGGCGTAACTGCTTGCGGGTTTCCTCGGGGTGATGCATCAAGGCCTCTTCCGTGATCTCGACCTCCAGATGACGCGGTTGCAAGCCATGGCGCTCCAGCACCTGGCGCAGTTCGGTGGCCAGATTGGGCATGCCGAACTGTGTACTGCTCAAGCTGACGCCGAGCACCAGATCCTCGGCGAACAGGGTTTCCCAGGCTTTACGCTGCCCGGCGCTGCTGTGGTAGATCCAACTGCCCAGACGACTGATCAGCCGCGCCTCTTCCAGCAATGGCAAAAACAGCCCCGGCGGCACGTCGCCAACGCTTGGATGCTGCCAGCGCAGCAAGGCCTCGAAACCACGAATCCGACCGTCCGCAATCGCAACCTGAGGCTGATACACCAGGTTGAAATCCCGGTTCTCGATGGCCGTGCGCACACTGTCTTCCAGCATCAGCCGCGAGCGCGCCCGGCCGTTCATTTCGTGATCGTAGAAGCGATATTGCTGACGCCCGGCACGCTTGGCTTCGTACATGGCGATGTCGGCCGCCCGCAGCATCCCGTCGAGATTGGCACCACAATCGGGGAACGTAGCAATGCCGATGCTGGCACCCAGGGCGATATCGAGGCCGTCGACCTGCTGACAGATCGACACGCGCTCGATGAGCTTCTCGGCGATCTTCGCCGCTTGCTCGGGGAACTCCAGATCCAGCAGCGCGGTGAATTCATCGCCGCCCATCCGCGCCAGTATGTCGAAGGGCCGCAAGCACGCCTTCAACTGTTCGGAGACCCAGCGCAGCACCCGATCGCCGGCATCGTGCCCGAGCGAATCATTGACGCGCTTGAAGCCGTCGAGGTCCAGATACATCAAGACCCAGGAACTGTCGGAACGCTCACCGCGCAACAGCAGGTTCTCTACGGTCTGGTAGAAACCGCGGCGGTTGAGCAATCCGGTCAGCGGATCGGTGACCGCCTGAAACTCCAGTTGCTGATGCAGATGGCGCACCACCGACATGTCCAGCACGGTCACTACCATTGCATGTTGCTCGGCAGGCAAAGGCGCACAGGACAAGGCCACCGGCACCTGCTGGCCGCGCGTCGTTCGCAGCAGAGCATCGTGCAGGCGCAAGGTTTCGCCACGTTTATAGCCCGTGAAAAACTCGGAATCGGCCCAGACCGGGACATGGGGTTTTTGCAGATAGTCCAGAAATTCCTTGCCTTGCAGTTCCTGCACCGGGGCATTGAGCAGCCGCGACATCGCCGGATTGGCAAAACCGATCAGACCGTCCTCCCCCAATACCAGAATGCCTTCGGCCGCGTTATCCAGCACCGACGCATTAAAGGCCCGGGCGGATTCAAGATCATGACTCAAGCGCTGCAAGGCCCGGCGGTTGCGCTGGTGTTCGAGCAATGCCTGGACCTTGGGTGTGAAGATCTGCGGGTCGAACGGCTTGAACAGGTAATCCACCGCACCGCTGGCATAGCCCTTGATCACCGCGTCCTGGGACTGTTCATTGGCGGTCAGGAAAATGATCGGCGTGAGGCGGGTCCGCTGGCTACCGCGCATCAGGCGCGCCACTTCATAACCGTCCATGCCCGGCATCTGCACGTCCAGCAGCACCAGGTCGATATCGTGTTCAAGCAACAGGCCGAGAGCCTCGAAACCCGAGGTGGCGGTAATGACCCGCCAGCCCTGGCGCTGTAACAACGCGCGCATGCTGATCAGGTTTTCAGGGTAATCGTCTACGACTAAAAGGGTTGAGCCGCCTTCTACTGGCGTGGGTTGCGCGCATTCCATGCTGCTTCTCTAATTGCGGGGTGTCAGGCCGGTTTCTCGTGAAAACCGGACAAATACTGTGCCTTCACTCTAGACCCCGTTCTGCAAAAGCAGAAGGTATCAGTGAGCCATCATTTAATCATTGTGTCTTTTTACCGACTAACGGTCGAATGTTCAGTCCGATGAAAACCGGAAAAGATGGCATTTCGACAGGATGTTGACGTCAACCACCCGTCAGGCAAGCATTAACAAAATCCCCCGCTACGCTTATAAAGGCCGCCCAAAAGGCGCGGCCTAGAGCTTCTGGCAAGTCCGTGCAGCATGAACCCAGTGGAAGAACCGACATGATCGATCTCGCAACCTGGAACCTCAGCGTTCCCGTTGGCAGCCCGCCGTACACCGTCGAAACCGCCAAACTGGTGGATGGCTTCAAGGATCAATACTTCCATTCCGATACCGGCACATTATTTTTCTGGACGCCCGTGACCGGTTCCCGTACCGAAAACGCGATTTATCCGCGCACCGAATTACGTGAAACCTACAGCAATGGCACGTTGAAAAACTGGTATTACCCGGAAGCCGACAATTTGTTGTATGCCACGCTGGCAGTGAACCAGGTGCCGAGCTCCGGCAAAGTCGTCATCGGCCAGATCCATGCCTATCAAAGCCAGAAACCTCTGGTGAAGGTCGAATACCAATACAAAACCAGCACAGGTACGGGCAATATCGTCGCCAAGGTCCGGATGCACCCGGGTGACGCTTCAGGTCGGGTGATCATCGTTGCGACGGGGGTGAAACTCGACCAGGAGTTCAACTACCTCATTCACCTCAGCCCCGGTGGCGCCTTGGGCATCAGCGCGGCAGGTTATCAGTGGGATACGCAAATCAGCGCCACCTGGCGCGACAAGCCGCTGTACTTCAAGGCCGGGGTCTATGTGCAGGACAACACCGGGTACACCAGCGAAGGCGGCAAGGTGACGTTCAGCAAACTGGACATCGATCACAACAAATAGCGACTTCATTTAAGGACGCGTTGTAGCGTGACACCCAGTCGAGAATTAAACGCTCCAACAATCCAGAAACACTTAGCACAACTAAGAGCCTTAAATCTAAGGCTCTTAGTTGTGTGATAAAAAACGACTTAATCAAATTTGAACGAACACTCGCTCAAACCAGCCGTGCAGTACTCGTCCTTCCATGCAGGACCTACAGGTTTGGCAGGTGTTGCAAAGCGCTGCGACATCCGCACGCCTGCCGGGCCCTCGCCTTCATAGTCACAAGCGATAAAGTAGACGGGGCTGCCATTATCAGTGGTTTGCCTGATCGCCGCCGAGGTGAACTCGACTTTATCCAGGTACGACTCGGTTGCTCGAGGATTCTCACCCTTCCAGCCGCCACGAATAGAATTGGCTGCATAGTTGAATCCGCGGGTTTCGCTGATCGGTGTAGCTGTGATGTTGTTCACGGTGGGGCATGATTCAGCGGCATAGCTGGTACCGGCGAAGGCAAACAAACTAAACAGCCCGGCGACAGTCATTTTTTTGAATACTTGCTTCATGATTTTCCAACTCCAACAATTGATTGAAGTCAGATACTGCAGATTATAAAAACCGTCGCCTACTATTCGAAATAACAGGCCCGCCTGAACTTAAATAAAAAAACCCGCATTTCTGCGGGTTTTTCATGCGACTGAAACGCTGATGGTCTTAGTTGACCTTGGCGTTCAACTCACCTTTCAGGTAACGCTGATACATGCCTTCCAGGGAGATCGGCTTGATCTTCGAAGCGTTGCCGGCGGTACCGAAAGCTTCGTAGCGAGCGATGCACACGTCGCGCATGGCGGTGACGGTGGCGCCGAAGAATTTACGCGGGTCGAATTCGCTCGGGTTGGTGGCCATCAGGCGACGCATGGCGCCAGTGGATGCCAGGCGCAGGTCGGTGTCGATGTTGACCTTGCGCACGCCGTGCTTGATGCCTTCGACGATTTCTTCAACCGGTACGCCGTAGGTTTCCTTGATGTCGCCGCCGTACTGGTTGATGATCGCCAGCCACTCTTGCGGAACCGAAGACGAACCGTGCATCACCAGGTGAGTGTTCGGAATGCGCTTGTGGATTTCCTTGATGCGGTCGATCGCCAGCACGTCGCCGGTAGGCGGCTTGGTGAACTTGTAGGCGCCGTGGCTGGTGCCGATGGCAATGGCCAGGGCATCAACCTGAGTGCGTTTTACGAAGTCAGCGGCTTCTTCCGGGTCGGTCAGCATCTGGCTGTGATCCAGAACGCCTTCGGCGCCGATGCCGTCTTCTTCACCGGCCATGCCGGTTTCCAGCGAACCCAGGCAACCCAGCTCGCCCTCTACCGAAACGCCGCAGGCGTGAGCCATGGCCACGGTCTGTTGGGTGACGCGCACGTTGTAGTCGTAGTCGGTCGGGGTCTTGCCGTCTTCGCCCAGGGAACCGTCCATCATCACCGAGCTGAAGCCCAGCTGGATGGAGCGCTGGCAGACGTCAGGGCTGGTGCCGTGGTCCTGGTGCATGCACACCGGGATGTGCGGGAATTCTTCGATTGCCGCCAGGATCAGGTGACGCAGGAACGGTGCACCGGCGTATTTGCGAGCACCGGCCGAAGCCTGGACGATCACCGGGGAGTCAGTCTTGTCAGCGGCTTCCATGATGGCGCGCATCTGCTCAAGGTTGTTGACGTTGAAGGCTGGAACGCCGTAGCCGAACTCGGCTGCGTGGTCCAGCATCTGGCGCATGCTGATAAGTGCCATTGTGTGTGTCTCTCCCGGTTGAGGGTCGTTAATCGTGCCAGCCTGCCGTAGCGGCGGCGGCTATTCAAGTTATTGCAGATCGGGGGTTGGCCCGGGCTGCGAATTCGGTGTTGCGAAAATCTCAAGAACTTCCCCGGAACCCTGTGGGAGCGAGCCTGCTCGCGATGGTGGCCCAGACAGCGCGGGCATTCAGGTGCCCCGCGTTATCGTTAACGACCATCGCGAGCAGGCTCGCTCCTACAGGTACGGCGTAGTCCGTTTATTGCGCTTTACAACCGCGCCCAATCAAATCATTGGTGGCGACCCAGTAAACCAGGCCTTCCTCACCTTTTATGTGAAACGCCAGCATGTCATTGCTGTACAGCGAACCCGATGCACCCGGTTCCTGCTTCAAGCGGTAGACCTGATCGGCACCGCCCAGGCGCACGTCGACTTCCCTAAGGCTGTCGTCGGTGTAGCGCCACAGCACTTTGGCCTGGCTGTCGCAGGTCCAGGTGGTCCAGTTATCCACAGGCGCGGACGACTGGAACGGGTTCAACTGATTCATCTGAGCACAACCGGCCAACAGCGCCAGCGCCGTAACGGCGATAAAACCTTTCATCCGTGTCCCTCGACTGGCGGCGCACGCTGCCAGCCCTGAGTAATGAGTCAGACCCGTCAAGGGCAGCCATGTTCCTTGGCGGGCGTCCGGGTCTCGTATTTGTCCAGGCCTTCCGGCCCGGAACGCTTGTTGAGCACCGGGTTGGTTTCGGCCTGCCAGTCGGCCTGGTAGCAGCCCTTGTCCGACTCGGACGGCGCCGGTTCCGCAGTGGCTTTCGGGTTACTCCCGCACGCCACCAACGAACTTGCGACGATCAACAGCGCTAACGTCTTGACCATGTCAACACTCCCTTGCCTGGTCAAACGGGCGACCCTCAGGCCTTGGCCCGGCTTTCCAGGACTTCAACGGCTGGCAGCACCTTGCCTTCGACGAACTCGAGGAACGCGCCGCCACCGGTAGAAATGTAGGAGATCTGCTCGGCCACGCCATATTTGTCGATGGCAGCCAGGGTGTCGCCACCGCCGGCAATGGAGAACGCCGCACTGTCTGCGATGGCCTGGGCCAGCACTTTGGTGCCATTGCCGAACTGGTCGAATTCGAACACACCGACCGGACCATTCCACAGGATGGTCTTGGACGATTTCAGCAGTTCGGCGAAGTTCGCCGCGGTCTGCGGGCCGATGTCCAGGATCATGTCGTCGGCAGCGACGTCAGCGATCAGCTTGACGGTCGCAGCGGCGCTTTCCGCGAACTCCTTGGCAACCACTACGTCCACTGGCAGCGGCACGCTGACTTTGGCGGCGATGGCGCGAGCGGTGTCGAGCAGGTCCGGCTCGTACAGCGACTTGCCGACCGGGTGACCGGCAGCGGCCAGGAAGGTGTTGGCAATGCCGCCGCCGACGATCAACTGATCGCAGATCTGGCTCAGGCTGTTCAGCACGTCGAGTTTGGTCGACACCTTGGAGCCGGCGACGATGGCCGCCATCGGCTGGGCCGGGGCGCCCAGGGCCTTGCCCAGTGCGTCCAGCTCAGCGGCCAGCAGCGGGCCGGCAGCGGCGACTTTGGCGAACTTGGCCACGCCGTGGGTCGAACCCTCGGCACGGTGAGCGGTGCCGAAGGCATCCATCACGAACACGTCGCACAGGGCGGCGTATTGCTTGGCCAGTTCGTCGGCGTTCTTTTTCTCGCCTTTGTTGAAGCGCACGTTTTCGAACAGCACGATGTCGCCGGCCTTGACGTCAACACCGCCCAGGTAATCGGCCACCAGCGGCACTTCACGGCCCAGGGCACGGCTCAGGTAGTCGGCAACCGGCTTGAGGCTGTTCTCGGCCGAGAACTCGCCTTCGGTCGGACGGCCAAGGTGCGAGCAGACCATCACGGCCGCGCCTTTTTCCAGGGCCAGCTTGATGGTCGGCAGCGAGGCCAGGATACGCGCATCGCTGGTGACAACACCGTCCTTGACTGGGACGTTGAGGTCTTCGCGGATCAATACGCGCTTACCTTGCAGATCGAGGTCGGACATCTTCAACACGGTCATGGGTCGCACTTCCTACGGTTTTTTTGAAGTTGCTGTTTGCAGATAGTGTTCTGCAACGTCCAGCATTCGGTTGGCAAAACCCCATTCGTTGTCGAACCAGGCCAGGATGTTCACCAGCCGTGGGCCGGAAACGCGGGTCTGACTGGCATCGACGATCGCCGAATGTGGGTCATGGTTGAAATCACAGCTTGCGTGGGGTAACTCGGTGTAAGCCAGCAGGCCTTTGAGCGGGCCGCTGGTGGCGGCTTCGCGCAGGATCCGGTTGACCTCGGTGGCGTCGGTCGCGGTGGCGGTCTGCATCGTGATATCGAGGCAGGACACGTTGACTGTCGGCACCCGCACGGCTTTGGCCTGAATTCGTCCGGCAAGTTCCGGCAACAGGCGTTCGATACCACGCGCCAGACCGGTGGACACCGGAATCACCGACTGGAACGCCGAACGGGTGCGGCGCAGGTCTTCGTGGTGATAGGCATCGATGACCGGCTGATCGTTCATCGCCGAGTGAATGGTGGTGATCGACACGTAATCCAGGCCAATGGCCTGATTCAGCAGGCGCAACAGCGGCACGCCGCAGTTGGTGGTGCAGGACGCGTTGGACACCAGCAGTTCATCGCCGGTCAGGCAATCCTGGTTCACGCCGTAGACGATGGTGGCGTCGACATCGGTCTCGCTGGCCATCGGCTGGGAAAACAGCACACGCGGGGCGCCGGCGTCGAGGAAACGCTGGCCGTCTTCGCGAGTGTGGTAAGCGCCGGAGCACTCCAGCACCAGATCGATGCCCAGGGATGCCCAATCGATGCCTTCGGGGGTGGCACTGCGCAGGACCTTCACGCAGTCGCCATTAATATGCAGACAATCGCCGTCGACTTTCACTTCGCCGGGGAACCGGCCATGGGTGGAGTCGAAGCGTGTCAGGTATTCGATGCTGGCCATGTCCGCCAGATCGTTGATCGCGACAATTTCAAACCCGGCCTTGTCGCCTCGCTCGAACAACGCACGCAAGACGCAACGACCAATCCGGCCGTAGCCGTTGAGTGCAACTTTGTAGGGACGCGGTTGAGGCATGGGGTTCTCGATTACCGTGGTGAATCCGTTAGTGCAGCGTTGAATGTTCCATTGTCATCGCGAGCAAGCTCGCTCCCACAGGGTATACACCGTCCATGTGGGAGCGAGCTTGCTCGCGATAGCGTCAGTTCAGACAACCCGATTTCCGGATTTAGTCTTCCAGCAGTTCTTCAGCCTGACCCAGGATGTTTTCCAGGGTGAAGCCGAACTCTTCGAACAAGGCCGACGCAGGCGCCGACTCGCCGTAGGTGGTCATGCCGATCACGCGGCCTTCCAGGCCCACGTACTTGTACCAGTAGTCCGCATGGGAAGCCTCGATGGCGATACGGGCGCTGACCTGCAACGGCAGGACCGATTGCTTGTAGCCGGCGTCCTGGGCATCGAACACGCTGGTGCACGGCATGGAAACCACGCGAACCTTGCGGCCCTGCTCGGTCAGTTTGTCGAAGGCTTGAACAGCCAGGCCGACTTCCGAACCGGTAGCGATCAGGATCAGCTCAGGCTCGCCCGCGCAGTCCTTCAACACGTAACCGCCACGCGCGATCTCTTCGATCTGAATCGCATTGCGGGTTTGGTGCTGCAGGTTCTGGCGCGAGAAGATCAGGGCCGAAGGACCGTCCTTGCGCTCCAGCGCGTACTTCCAGCACACCGCCGATTCAACGGCGTCGGCTGGACGCCAGGTGTCGAGGTTCGGCGTGCAGCGCAGGCTGGCCAGTTGCTCGATTGGCTGGTGAGTCGGGCCGTCTTCGCCCAGACCGATGGAGTCGTGGGTGTAGACGTGGATCACACGCTGCTTCATCAGGGCCGACATGCGCACTGCGTTGCGGGCGTATTCCATGAACATCAGGAAGGTCGCGCCGTAAGGCACCAGGCCGCCGTGCAGGGCAACGCCGTTCATGATCGCGGTCATGCCGAACTCGCGCACGCCGTAGTACATGTAGTTGCCGCTGGCGTCTTCGGCGGTAACGCCTTTGCAACCTTTCCACAGGGTCAGGTTGGAACCGGCCAGGTCAGCCGAACCGCCGAGGAACTCGGGCAGCAGCGGGCCAAATGCGTTCAGCGCATTCTGGCTGGCTTTACGGCTGGCGATGGTTTCACCCTTGGCAGCCACTTCGGCGATGTAGGCCGCGGCTTTTTCGCTGAAGTCGGCTGGCAGGTCACCGCTCAGGCGACGCACCAGTTCGTTGGCTTCAGTCGGGAAGGCAGCGGAGTAGGCAGCGAAACGCTGGTCCCACTCGGCTTCGACAGCCTTACCTGCTTCCTTGGCGTCCCACTCGGCGTAGATATCGGCCGGGATTTCGAACGGGCCGTGGTTCCACTTCAGTGCCGCACGGGTCAGGGCGATTTCCGCGTCACCCAGCGGGGCGCCGTGGCAGTCTTCCTTGCCTTGCTTGTTCGGCGAACCGAAGCCGATGGTGGTCTTGCAGCAGATCAGGGTTGGCTGCGCGCTTTTGCGTGCCGTGTCGATCGCGGTCTTGATCTCTTCCGGATCGTGACCGTCGACGTTGCGGATCACTTGCCAGTTGTAGGATTCGAAACGCTTCGGCGTGTCGTCGGTGAACCAGCCTTCGACTTCGCCATCGATGGAGATGCCGTTGTCATCGTAGAAGGCGATCAGCTTGCCCAGGCCCAGGGTACCGGCCAGGGAAGCGACTTCGTGGGAAATGCCTTCCATCATGCAGCCATCACCCAGGAACACATAGGTGTGGTGGTCGACGATGTTGTGGCCAGGACGGTTGAACTGCGCCGCCATGACTTTTTCAGCCAGGGCAAGACCCACGGCGTTGGCCAGGCCCTGGCCCAGTGGACCGGTGGTGGTTTCCACGCCCGGGGTGTAGCCGAGTTCCGGGTGGCCCGGGGTGCGGCTGTGCAGTTGACGGAACTGCTTGAGGTCATCGATCGACAGGTCGTAGCCGGTCAGGTGCAGCAGCGAGTAGATCAGCATCGAGCCATGGCCGTTGGACAGCACGAAGCGGTCACGGTCGGCGAACGATGGATTGCTCGGGTTGTGCTTGAGGTAGTCGCGCCAAAGTACCTCGGCGATATCCGCCATACCCATTGGGGCACCGGGATGGCCGCTGTTGGCTTTTTGCACGGCATCCATGCTGAGGGCACGAATGGCGTTGGCACGCTCACGACGGCTAGGCATCGCTGTTCTCCTGGGGGACTTGAATAAAACGAAACGGAAAAAAGGCGAGCATTTTCCCTCACCGGGCCGCCTCGGGGCAATGACAGATAGTCATCTGAAGGCGTTTTTCCAATGGATAACGACGTATTCGCCTGATGAAACCTTTCCGCTGTTCGTTTGTTGACTGAAGCTAACGTCAAGAAGTGCCATCTATCGAGCAATATCAAAACTTTTTGATATTGCTCTTGCGATGCCTTCGACCCGTGACTAGACTGCCGGCCTTATGAATTTACGCGTGCCCTCCATTCAACATGACGATTGCGATGAGCTGGCGGCCTTGTGCAAGGCTGGCGGCGATCCCCTGCGGTTGAATGTTTTGCGCGCACTGGCCAACGATTCGTTTGGCGTGCTGGAACTGGCGCAGATCTTCGGCATCGGCCAGTCAGGCATGAGCCACCACCTGAAGGTACTGGCCCAGGCCGGCCTGGTGGCAACGCGCCGCGAAGGCAATGCGATTTTTTATCGTCGCGCCCTGCCCCACACCGAACTGCTGGGCGGCAAATTGCACGCAGCCCTGCTCGAAGAAGTGGACAACCTGACGCTGCCGGCCGATGTGCAGGCGCGCATCGCCCAGGTCCACGGGCAACGAGCAGCCGCCAGCCAGGACTTTTTCTCACGGGTAGCGGAGAAGTTTCGCGCCCAGCAAGACCTGATCGCCGGCCTGCCGCAGTACCGCGAAAGCGTGGTGGCCCTGCTCGACAAGTTGAGCCTGGGCAAAGACGCCACGGCCATTGAAGTCGGCCCCGGCGATGGCGCATTCCTGCCGGAACTGGCGCGCCGCTTCTCGCAGGTCACGGCGCTGGACAACAGCACCGCGATGCTCGAACTGGCGCGCCAGGTCTGCGAACGCGACAAGCTGACTAACGTCAGCCTGCAATTGGCCGATGCATTGAACGGCGTCAGCCTCAAGGCCGATTGCGTGGTACTGAACATGGTGCTGCATCATTTTGCCGCGCCGGCCGATGCGCTCAAGCACATGGCCCACTTGCTGCAACCAGGCGGTAGCCTGTTGGTGACAGAGTTATGTAGCCACAACCAGAGTTGGGCCAAGGAGGCCTGCGGTGATCTCTGGCTGGGGTTTGAACAGGACGATCTGGCCCGTTGGGCCACCGCTGCGGGACTCGTTCCCGGGGAAAGCCTCTATGTAGGCTTACGTAATGGTTTCCAGATCCAGGTTCGCCACTTTCAGCGACCGGCTGGCGACACTCACCATCGGTAATTTCAGGAAAACATCGAGATGAGCGAATACTCCCTTTTCACCTCCGAGTCCGTGTCTGAAGGGCATCCGGACAAAATCGCCGACCAGATTTCTGATGCGGTGCTGGACGCCATCATTGCTGAAGACAAGTTCGCCCGTGTGGCGTGCGAGACTCTGGTGAAAACGGGCGTGGCCATCATCGCCGGCGAAGTCACCACTTCGGCCTGGGTTGACCTGGAGCAGATCGTTCGTGACGTGATCACCGACATCGGCTACACCAGCTCCGACGTCGGCTTCGACGGCGCCACCTGCGGCGTGATGAACATCATCGGCAAGCAGTCCCCTGACATCAACCAGGGTGTTGACCGTGCCAAGCCTGAAGATCAGGGCGCTGGCGACCAGGGCCTGATGTTCGGCTACGCCAGCAACGAAACCGACGTGCTGATGCCAGCACCGATCACCTTCTCGCACCAGCTGGTGCAGCGCCAGGCTGAAGCCCGCAAATCCGGCCTGCTGCCTTGGCTGCGTCCGGATGCCAAATCGCAAGTGACCTGCCGCTACGAAAACGGCAAGGTTGTCGGTATCGATGCGGTCGTCCTGTCGACCCAGCACAACCCGGAAGTGTCGTACAACGACCTGCGCGAAGGCGTGATGGAGTTGATCGTCAAGCACGTGCTGCCTGCCGAACTGCTGAGCAAGGACACCCAGTTCCACATCAACCCGACCGGCCAGTTCATCATTGGCGGCCCGGTGGGTGACTGCGGCCTGACCGGTCGCAAGATCATCGTCGACAGCTACGGCGGCATGGCCCGTCACGGCGGTGGCGCGTTCTCCGGTAAAGATCCATCGAAGGTTGACCGTTCGGCGGCCTACGCCGGTCGTTACGTGGCCAAGAACATCGTTGCCGCCGGCCTGGCCGAGCGTTGCGAGATCCAGGTTTCCTACGCGATCGGTGTTGCTCAACCGACTTCGATCTCGTTGAACACCTTCGGCACCGGCAAGATCAGCGACGACAAGATCGTCAAACTGGTTCGCGAAGTATTCGACCTGCGTCCATACGCGATCACCACCATGCTCGACCTGCTGCACCCGATGTACCAGGAAACCGCTGCGTACGGCCACTTCGGTCGCACCCCGGCAACCAAGACCGTTGGTGACGACACCTTCACCACGTTCACCTGGGAAAAAACCGACCGCGCCGACGCCCTGCGTTCTGCCGCCGGCCTGTAAGACTTCCCCGCAACACCCGAAGCCCCGCACGGTTCGCGCCCTGCGGGGTTTTTTATCGGGGATTCGCTTTACACCGCGTCGCAGCCTTCGCGAGCAAGCCCGCTCCCACAGTAGACGGCGGTGTTCTGACTAACTCATAACCCTGTGGGAGCGGGCTTGCCCGCGAAGAGGCCCGCACAATCACCAGAAACACTAGGTAAAAACCCCACCCGCTGCGCCAACAGATACTGACCTAGCCTTCACACACCTCACCGAGCAAGGACGCTCAAGATGCTTCCCGACCTGCGCCTGTTTTTCGCCGCCCTACTGACCCTTGCCTGCCTGAATGCCAGTGCCACCGAGTGCCCGGACTGGCCATCCGAACGCGCCCTGAAGGAAGTCAACAAACTGCAACATCAAATCGACTTATGGGACGACAGCTATCACCGTCAGGGACATTCACTGGTCGCCGATGAACTCTACGACCAGTCCCGCGCGCGACTCACCCAATGGCTCCACTGCTTCAACCTGAACCCACCCGCAGACCCCTTGCGCACTGCGCGCGGCGCGCTGCCCCACCCCATCGTCCATACCGGCCTGGGCAAAC
Organism: Pseudomonas sp. GW456-E7; assembly: GCF_059424105.1. Taxonomy (NCBI): domain Bacteria; kingdom Pseudomonadati; phylum Pseudomonadota; class Gammaproteobacteria; order Pseudomonadales; family Pseudomonadaceae; genus Pseudomonas; species Pseudomonas sp. GW456-E7. The sequence continues at coordinate 25,483 of NZ_JBWKZB010000009.1, forward strand.
TTCATGATCGGCCTTCCGTCGAAAAATGGCTGAGTGACCGGGTGGACGTCTGGGCCCAGCCTAAAATCGACGGGGTGGCGGTGACCCTGGTTTACCGTAATGGTCAGTTGGCTCAGGCCATCAGCCGCGGCGACGGCGAGAGCGGTCAGGACTGGACGGCTCCGGCACGACAGATTCCGGCCATCCCGCAGCAGCTATCCCAGCCTCGGGATTTGCTCGTACAAGGCGAACTGTATTGGCGCCTGACCGATCATGTGCAGGCCCGGGCCGGTAGCCTCAACGCTCGCGCCACGGTGGCGGGCCTGATGGCGCGCAAGGTCCTGAGCGCCGAACAGGCCGCCGGCATCGACCTGTTTGTCTGGGACTGGCCCCTAGGGCCGACAGGCACACTTGCCCGGGCAGAAGTACTGACGGCGCTGGGCTTCCCGAATACCACAGCCTACAGCCAGCCAATCGCCTCCGTCTTCGATGCCGAACGCTGGCGCGAACACTGGTATCGCGCCTCCCTGCCCTTTGCCAGCGACGGCATCGTCCTGCGCCAGAACCAGCGCCCGGCCGCCGAACGCTGGCAAGTCCGGCCACCCTACTGGGCCATCGCCTGGAAATATCCCTTCGCCCAGGCACTGGCCGAAGTCCGCCAGGTTCATTTCAAAATCGGCCGGACCGGGCGGATCACTCCGGTACTTGAACTGACCCCGGTGATGCTCGATGACCGGCAAATCAAACACGTCAGCGTCAGCTCGCTGCAACGCTGGCGGGCAATGGACATACGTCCGGGCGATCAGGTCGCCATCAGCCTGGCCGGGCTGACCATTCCCAGGCTCGATGACGTCGTGTTGCGCAGCAGCGAGCGCGTCGAACTGAACGTGCCGACGGCAGCGGACTTTCATTCATTGAGTTGCTGGCAGCCAACTCCGGGTTGTGAGGGCCAATTTCTCGCACGCCTGACCTGGCTCAGCGGCAAACAGGGTCTGGCGCTGCCCTATGTCGGTCCGGGCACGTGGGAAAAACTTCTTGCAACAGGTCGCCTGAACGGTCTGCTGGATTGGTTGACCCTTGATGCCCAAGAGCTTGCTACCATTGACGGTTTCGGCGAACGCGGTGCGACTCGCCTTGCAGACAGCTTCAACCGGGCCCGGCAACGCCCGTTCGCGCACTGGCTGAAAGCCCTGGGATTGCCGCCGACAGGTCCGGCGCCTCTCGGCGATTCATGGCAGACGCTGGCGCAGCGAGACATCGAGCAATGGCAGGCCGAGGCCGGTATCGGGCCGTGACGCGCGGCGCAACTGAACGCTTTTTTCCGCGACCCGCAGGTCCTGGCCTTGAGTGAAACGTTACGTGAAACGGGGATTGACGGCTTTTAGCTGCCGGCCCCGTACCCACCGGGAACCCCTGGGGACCGCTGGGCTCCAACAAGCCATTGCCACACCGGCCCGCTGGCCTTCTTACATGGAGCTTTTATGAAATTTCTTTCACCGCTCGCCCTCCTGGCCCTGTGCAGCATGCTGGCCACCCCGTTGATGGCGGACGAGGAAGCGCCGGGGCTGTCCGGTTGCGCCGCCAAGAAGCAAGGTATCGTCAACCAGATCGAATTGGCCAAGGTCCACGGCAACGCCGACCAGCAGGCCGGCCTGGAAAAAGCCCTGAGCGAAGTCGAAGCCAACTGCACCGACGCCTCGCTGAAGAAGGAACGGGAAAACAAGGTGCTCGACGCCAGGCACGAAGTCAGCAAGCGTCAGGCGGACCTCGACAAGGCCATGAGCAAAGGCGACCCCGACAAGATCAACACGCGCAAAGACAAACTCGCCGATGCCCGCAAGGAATTGCAGGACGCCCTGGATGAGCTGGATAAGTAAGTACAGATTAAGGAACAAAGATTTCGGTGTTGCCAAAGCAGTCTTCGCGAGCAGGCTCGCTCCCACAGGGGTCCGGTGATAGACCCGATTACACCGTTTCACCCAAAACAAAAACAACAAAGGAGCGCGCGTCATGACACCCCAGGAAATAGAACTCATCCGCCAGCACCCGGATTTCATCCAGCTGGTTCGTCGCAAACAGAAGCTGTACTGGTCACTGAGCCTGGCCATGCTGGTGATCTATTACGGCTTCGTGCTGCTGGTGGCTTTCTCCCCTTCTACCCTCGGCCAATCCCTGAGCGGCGGCGTGACCACCGTAGGCATGCTGGTGGGTGTCGTGATCGTCGGGCTGGCCTTCGCGCTGACCGGTTTCTATGTCTATCGCGCCAACAACGTGATCGATCCTTTGAATGAAAAACTCAAGCAGGAGTGCGCCCAATGAGCCGACTTCTCGCCTTGTTCCTGCTGCCGTTGGCGGTGGTCACTGATTTGGCAGTGGCCGCCGACGGCGTCTCCCGGCCGCTGAACTGGAACGCCATCGGCATGTTCCTGGTGTTCGTCCTGTTCACCCTCGGCGTCACGCGCTGGGCGGCACTTCGCACCCGTTCCGCCGCCGACTTCTACACCGCCGGTGGCGGCATGACCGGTTTCCAGAACGGTCTGGCGATTGCCGGCGACATGATCTCGGCCGCCTCGTTCCTCGGCATCTCCGCAATGATGTTCCTCAATGGCTACGACGGACTGCTCTACGCATTGGGCGTGCTGGCCGGCTGGCCGATCATCCTGTTCCTGATTGCCGAACGCCTGCGTAACCTCGGCAAATATACCTTTGCCGACGTGGTGTCCTATCGCCTGGAACAGACCCCGGTGCGGCTGACCTCGGCCTTCGGCACCCTGACCGTGGCGCTGATGTACCTGGTGGCGCAGATGGTCGGCGCCGGCAAGCTGATCGAGTTGCTGTTCGGTATCGACTACCTCTATGCGGTGATGCTGGTCGGCGTGCTGATGGTGTTCTACGTCACCTTCGGCGGCATGCTCGCCACCACCTGGGTGCAGATCATCAAGGCGGTGATGCTGTTGTTCGGCACCAGCTTCATGGCGTTCATGGTGCTCAAGCACTTCGGCTTCAGCACCGAGGCCATGTTTGCCGGCGCCACCGCCGTGCATGCCAAAGGCAACGCGATCATGGCCCCCGGCGGCTTGCTGTCCAATCCGGTCGATGCGATTTCCTTAGGGCTTGGCATGATGTTCGGCACCGCCGGCCTGCCGCATATCCTGATGCGTTTCTTCACCGTCAGCGATGCCAAGGAAGCGCGTAAAAGCGTGTTCTACGCCACCGGTTTCATCGGCTACTTCTACTTGCTGCTGATCATCGTCGGCTTCGGCGCCATCGTCATGGTCGGCACCGATCCGGCGTTCCGTGACGCCAGCGGTGCGATCATCGGCGGCGGCAACATGATCGCCGTGCACCTGGCCCAGGCGGTAGGCGGCAACCTGTTCCTCGGTTTCATCTCGGCGGTCGCCTTCGCCACCATTCTGGCGGTGGTTGCCGGGCTGGCACTGTCCGGCGCCTCGGCGGTGTCCCATGACCTGTATGCCTGCGTGATGCGCAAAGGCCAGGCCACGGAACAACAGGAAATGCGCGTATCGCGAATCGCCACCCTGTGCATCGGTGTGCTGGCGATCATCCTCGGCCTGCTGTTCGAGTCGCAGAACATTGCCTTCCTCTCGGGCCTGGTGCTGGCCATCGCCGCGTCGGTGAATTTCCCGGTGCTATTCCTCTCGATGTACTGGAAAGGCCTGACCACCCGCGGCGCCGTCCTCGGCAGCCTGTCCGGCCTGGTCTCGGCGATTGTCCTGCTGGTGCTGAGCCCGGCGGTGTGGGTCAACGTGATGCATCACGACAAGGCGCTGTTCCCGTACTCCAACCCGGCGCTGTTTTCCATGAGCCTGGCGTTCTTCAGTGCATGGCTGTTTTCCGTCACCGACACCTCGCCCCGTGCAGCCCTTGAGCGCGGTCGTTATCTGGCGCAGTTCATCCGTTCGATGACCGGCATCGGTGCCACCGGCGCCAGCAAACACTGAATATTGGCAGGGAATAAAAATAATGAAGCCCGCACGTAACGCACCTCGTGAATCGCTGTTTTCGCTGGCCGCCGCATTAAGCCTGCCCATGTTCGCCCCCAGCGCCATGGCCGACTTCATCGGCGACAGCAAGGCCCGTATTGATATGCGCAACCACTACATCAACCGCGACTTCCGTCAGCACAACGCGCCGCAGTCCAAGGCCGAGGAATGGGCCCAGGGTTTCACGGCGCGTATCGAATCCGGATTTACCGACGGCACCTTCGGTTTCGGTCTCGACGCATTGGGGGAGCTGGGGCTCAAGCTCGACTCCAGCCCGGATCGCCGTGGCACCGGGCTGCTGCCGTTTGGCCCGCAGAGCCATGAGCCCGACGACGAGTACAGCGAACTGGGACTGACCGGCAAATTGAAAGTATCCAAAAGCGTGTTGAAGCTCGGCACCCTGCAACCCTTGTTGCCCGTGGCCACTTACAACGACACGCGCCTGCTGGGTTCGACCTTTGAAGGTGGCTTGCTCACCAGCCAGGAAATCGACGGCCTGACGGTGAATGCCGGACGCCTGACCAAGGCCAACCTGCGGGACTCCTCCAGCAACGATGACATCGGCTACGGCGCCGCCACCAGCGACCACTTCGATTTCGGTGGTGGCAGCTATGCGTTCAGTCCGCAACTGAACCTGAGCTACTACTACGGCAAGCTCGACCAGATCTATCGCCAGCAATTCGCCGGACTGCTGCATACGCAAGCGCTGGGCAACGGCTTCAACCTGCGCAGCGATGTGCGCTACTTCGACAGTCGGGGCGACGGCGCCGAGCGGGCCGGGCGTATCGACAACCGTAACTTCAACAGCATGTTCACGCTGTCCCACGGTGCCCACAAGGTCAGTGCCGCCTACCAGCAACTGTCCGGCGACAGCGCCTTTCCGTTCCTCAACGGCGGTGACCCCTATGTGGTCAACCTCGTGACGTTCAACACCTTTACCCGCGCCGAGGAGGATTCCTGGCAGCTGCGTTACGACTATGACTTCGCGGCGCAAGGCATTCCCGGCCTGACCTTCATGACCCGCTACACCGACGGCCGCCACGTCCAGGCGGGCAGCGTCGACAACGGTCGCGAATGGGAGCGTGACACCGATATCAGCTACGTCATCCAGAGCGGTGTGCTCAAGAACGTCAGCCTGCGCTGGCGCAACGTGACCTTCCGTTCCGGCAATGGCTTGACGACCGACCTCGATGAGAACCGCTTGATCGTCGGCTACACCTTGGCGCTTTGGTAATTCCGAAAGGGCGCGGTCGCGGCCGCGCCACAACCCTTCATCACCTGGAGCAATCGTGATGCCCTCTTCACCTGCAACTCTGCAAAGCTTCATCGCCGGCCGCTGGATCGGCCAACACGGCGCACAAATCCTGCGCAGCGCCATCGACGGCCATGAAATCTTCCGTACCCATGAAGAACGCCCGGACTTCGCCGAAGCCATCGAGCACGGCCGTCGCCAGGGCATCAGCGGCTTGATGGCGCTGGACTTCCAGCAGCGCGCCCAGCGTCTCAAGGCCCTGGCCCTGTACCTGAGCGAGCGCAAGGAACAGCTCTACGCGATCTCCCACCACAGCGGCGCGACCCGTGCCGACAGCTGGATCGACATCGAAGGCGGCAACAGCACACTGTTCACCTACGCCAGCCTCGGTTCGCGGGAACTGCCGTCGGGCAACGTCGTCCACGAAGGTCCGGCGCTGCAACTGAGCAAAATGGGCACCTTCGCCGGTACCCACATCCTCGTGCCGCGCGGTGGCGTGGCCGTGCATATCAATGCCTTCAACTTCCCGATCTGGGGCATGCTGGAGAAGTTCGCGCCGAGCTTCCTCGCCGGCATGCCGTGCATCGTCAAACCGGCCAGCGCCACCAGCTACCTGACCGAAGCCGTGGTGCGCCTGATGGATGAATCCGGCCTGCTGCCGGCGGGCAGCCTGCAACTGATCATCGGCGGCACCGGCGACCTGCTTGACCGCCTGCAGGGCCAGGACGTGGTGACCTTCACCGGTTCCGCCGACACCGCAGCCAAGCTGCGGGTCAACCCGAACCTGATCCGCAACTCGGTGCCGTTCACCGCCGAAGCCGACTCGCTGAACTGCGCGATCCTCGCCCCGGACGTGACCCCGGACGACGAAGAGTTCGAGCTGTTCATCAAGGAAGTCGCCCGGGAAATGACCACCAAGGCCGGGCAGAAATGCACCGCCATCCGCCGCGCCATCGTGCCGGCCAAACACATCGACGCCGTCGCTACCCGTCTGCGTGATCGCCTGGCCAAAGTGGTGGTCGGCGACCCGTCGGTGGAAGGCGTGCGCATGGGCGCACTGGCTTCCCACGACCAGCAGAAGGACGTGGCCGAGCGCCTGGAAGCCCTGTTGCAGAGCGGCGACATGCTGTTCGGCGCCCGCGACGGTTTCGAACCGCGCGGTGAACATGTCGACAAAGGCGCGTTCTTCGCCCCGACCCTGTTGCAGGCCCGTGACCCGCATGCCGAGGGCGGTGCCCATGACATCGAAGCGTTCGGCCCGGTCAGCACCCTGATGGCCTACGACGATCTTGACGAAGCCCTGGCCCTGGCCGCGCGCGGCAAAGGCAGCCTGGTGGCCAGCCTGGTAACCAAGGATCCGCAGATCGCTGCCAAGGCGATTCCGGTAGCCGCAGCCTGGCACGGGCGCCTGCTGGTGCTGGATCGCCACTGCGCCGGTGAATCCACCGGTCACGGCTCGCCGCTGCCACAACTCAAGCACGGCGGCCCGGGCCGCGCCGGCGGCGGTGAAGAACTCGGCGGCCTGCGCGCGGTGAAACACTACCTGCAACGTGCGGCGGTGCAAGGTTCGCCAACCATGCTGGCGGCGGTCACCGGCGAATACGTGCGCGGCGCCAAGGTCATCGAAACCGACGTGCATCCGTTCCGTCGCCATTTCCAGGACCTGCAGATCGGCGAGTCGCTGCTGACTCACCGCCGCACCGTCACCGAAGCGGACCTGGTGAACTTCGGCTGCCTGTCGGGCGACCATTTCTACATGCACTTCGACGACATCGCGGCCAAGGAATCGCAATTCGGCAAGCGCATCGCCCACGGTTACTTCGTGCTGTCGGCAGCCGCCGGGTTGTTCGTCTCCCCCGGCGTCGGCCCGGTGCTGGCCAACTACGGCCTGGACACCCTGCGCTTCATCAACCCGGTGGGCATCGGCGACACCATCCAGGCGCGCCTGACCTGCAAACGCAAGATCGACCAGGGCAAGAAGAGCCCGCAGGGGGTACCGCAAGGGGTGGTGGCGTGGGATGTGGAGGTCACCAACCAGTTGGGTGAGCTGGTGGCCAGTTATGACATTTTGACCCTGGTGGTCAAACGCGAAGATTGATCAGAAACCCCGGTTGACCACAGATCTCGTGGTCAACCGCCACCCCCTGTGGGAGCGAGCTTGCTCGCGATGAGGGAGTGTCAGTCAACATCAATAGTGCCTGACAGTCCGCCATCGCGAGCAAGCTCGCTCCCACAGTTCGTTCTCTGTCGAACTTCAATTTTGTGCTCACTGGCTCCCACAGGGTTGAGGTGATCCAGGCGTCAATTGGCGTAGGACATTTCTGTTTTTCCTAGGCTTCGGTCATGCCCGTTGTGCCTCACCCACAACTCACTCCCCCCGTTTTGCGGATACAAGTTCCACAGGTCCTAGGACATTTCCGGGCAAGGTCTTCGGAGATTTCCTTCGAATTGTGGCGATCTGCATGAACTGGTTTGAAAGGTGCTCAATCGATAGTCTTTGGTGGTCACTGAATTTCAGTGGCGGGGTGTAGGAACCTCCAGTTTCCCTAGTACCACGTTGGCGCCAATTACCTGGTTTGCGGCCGTTGAAATGCGTCCGTAAGATCAGCTGCGGCGGCTATGTACGGGCACGCTTCGGCGTGGTCGAGGTGCTAGGGACTCGATATTCCTACCCCGTACATGGCTGCCACCCTAGCCCGTAGGAAGGCTTTCGGTAGCTTCGATTTTCCTTTCCTAGAGTTAGAAAGCATGAAAACCATTCATCCCGATCCACCCTACGAAAAACCAACCCCACACCCCAACAACCGCTTCATGGCGCTCACCAGCAATTGCAGTGAAATGCCCACCCTCTTCGTCGACACCCACGCACCGCTCGACATCCTGATGGACGCCGCCAACTACCGAATTCGCGTCGTCACCCAAGTGCTGGAAAACCTGTCCATGCGCGGCTCGATCGAGTGCGAATCCTTCATCCTCAGCGACTTTTCATTGCTCTGCGCCATCCCCTTGCGCGATGGCTGTGATGTGCTGGATGTGGTCGGGCGACGGTTGCGGGCGCGCTGACCAACCCTGTACGAGCGAGCCTGCTCGCGATGGAGGCCAACGATAACGCGGGCGGTCTGACAGTACGCGTCGTCTGGACGTTCTTCGCGAGCAAGCTCGCTCCTACAGGGTTATCGGTGTGTCAGGTGATCAATGCCTGCGCAACCACTCGATAAACAGCGCAAACAACTCCGACTGCGAACCCACCTCCAGTTTCAGGTACAGGTTCTTGCGGTGCATGCGCACGGTTTCCGGCGAGATGTTCATCTGGCTGGCCGTGGACTTCACCGAATGCCCGCGCAATACCATGTGCGCCACTTCCCGCTCGCGTTCGGTGAGCAACTCACAACCGAAGTTCTCGAACGCCGCCTGCACGCGATGCTTGAGATCGTCGCGCAGGCCTTGCTCGTCATCACGCTCGATCCCGGCACTGCGCAGCAGTCCACGCTGGCTGAATTCGCTGATGAATTCACGCACCAGCGGTTCGACGGCTCGCAGCAGGTTCAACTGTTCGTCGCTCAGACACTCACCACCGAAACCCTGATAGAGGCTGACGGAAATCTTCGTGTCATTGCCGGTATCGACGATGTAGTAGCTGTCTTCCGAACAGCCCGCCTTCAGGTAATAGGATTTGTAGTAGTCACTGTCGAAGAAGTTGTCCGGGGCGATTTCCTCCAGGTGATAGAACCCTTGCGCCAACCCCTGCTCCACCGCCAGGCAGAAGGGGTCGAGCAAATACCCCCCGGAAAAATAGCGCTCAAGAATCGAGACCTGATACTCCTGGGCAATCCCGCGCTGATGCAGCAGCTGTGGTGCGCGGTCCTTGCGCTCCAGGCTGATCATCATCGACTCGATGGACACCAGCTGCGCCAACGCTGACGCCAGGTACTGCAGGGCGTCGGGCTCATCGACATGGGCGAATGCCTCGCGCATTCCCCCATGCCATTTGTGCAATGCCCCGAAGGGCATCGCGATCAGCGTATCGTCGTCTGGTTTGCTCATGCCCCGCAGTCTAGCGGGTGCGCAGGCCCTTGGTAAAAGCCTGTTTAGCGAGTTCATTGGCCGCCATACTGACCGCTGGCCTGAAGCTCAGCGGCCACTTCGACAATGCAATCGCGCAAGGTCTCGACGATCTCATCGACCTGGGCAAACGTCAGGATCAGCGGTGGCGACATCACGTTGAGGTGCATGATCGGCCGCACCAGCAAACCCCGGGCCTGTGCCCGCACGTGGATCTTCTCGCCAATGTTGATCTCGTCGGGGAACAGCGCCTTGGTGTGTTTATCGGCGACGAACTCCACGCAGGCCATGAGTTTCTGGCAGCGCACATCCCCCACCAGCGGCAAGTCGCGCAGGGTTGCCAGGCGCTCTTCCAGATAAGCGCCCACCGTGTCGACATGGGCCAGCAGGTTTTCCCGCTCGATGATTTCGATGTTCTTCAGCGCCGCCGTGCAGCACACCGGGTGGCCGCTGTAGGTGAAGCCGTGGGTGAAGCAGCGGCCCTTGCCCGGCTCGGCGATGACTTTCCAGATGCGCTCGGAAAAGATGCACGCGCCCAGCGGCAGGTAGGCCGAGGTCAAGCCCTTGGCGGTGGTGATGATGTCGGGCTGCACGTCGAACACATCCCGGGAAGCGAAGAACTTGCCCAGGCGCCCGAACGAGGTCACCACTTCGTCGGCGACGAACAGGATGTCGTAGCGCTGGCAGACGTCCCACATGCGCTTGAGATAACCCCGGGGCGGAATGATCACCCCGCCCGAGCCCATGATCGGCTCGGCAAAGAAAGCGGCGACCTTGTCCGCGCCGATGGCCAGGATCTTGTCTTCGAACTCCTTGACCAGGAACTCGAGGAACTGCGCCTCGTCCATGCCGTCGGGCGCGCGGTACGGGTTGGGGTTGGAGACGTGGTGGATCAGCGGGTTGGCGTAATCGAACTCCGGCACCCGGTCGGCGGCCTTGTTGCCGATCGACATGGTCAGGGTGGTGGAGCCGTGATAGGCGTTGAACCTGGCGATGACGTGTTTCTTTTCCGGCTTGCCGCGGCAGTTCTGGTAGTACTGGATCAGCCGGTACGCGGTGTCCACGGCGGTGGAGCCGCCGGTGGTCAGGAACACATGGTCGAGGTCGCCGGGGGCCAGGCTGGCGAGTTTTTCGCACAGCTGGATGGCGACGTTGTTCGACATGTCGGAAAACGGATTCGAATAGGCCAGCTGGCGCACCTGGTCGGCGATGGCCTCGGCCATTTCCTCGCGGCCCAGGCCGATGTTGGTGCACCACATGCCGCCCACCGCATCGAGAAAGCGGTTGCCCTGGGTGTCGTAGATGTAGGCGCCATCGCCGGCAACGATGTTCAACGAGCCTTGTTCGGCGTGTTCGTCGAACATGTGGTAGCCGTGCATGTGATGGGCCTTGTCGGCCTTGACCAGCCGGGACTCGTCCGCTGGGGAGAAAACGCTGCGTGTTGGCGTCGCCATAAATGAACCTCTAACCGAAATGACTCACGATCGAACAAATCAGATGCCGCTTTTCACGGTGCTCCAGACCCGGGTAATCGCCCGCATGTCCTTGGCGTCCTGGGTCTTCTGCGGGAACAGGCGCTTGCGGGTCTGTGCATCGGGGTAGATCGCCGGGTTGTCGCGCACTGCGGCGTTCAACAGGGGCGTGGCCGCCGCGTTACTGTTGGCGTAATTGATGTAGTCACTCACATCCGCCATCACCTGCGGCTGCATCAGGTATTCCAGGAATTTGTGCGCATTGGCGACGTGCGTCGCATCGGCCGGGATGTACAGGTTGTCGAACCAGATCAGCGAGCCTTCCTTGGGAATGAAGTACGCCAGGTTGATCTGCTTCTTGGCCTCTGCGGCGCGGGCCATGGCCGTGGCGTAGTCGCCGGACCAGGTCATGGCCATGCACACATCGCCGTTGGGCAGGCTGGTCAGGTAATTGACCGAGTCGAATTTGCGCACGTAAGGCCGCACGGACAGCAGCAGGTCCTGGGCGGCTTTCAGGTCCTCCGGGGCCGCGCTTGTGGGGTCGCGTCCCAGGTACGTCAAGGCCATGGGGATGACTTCGGTCGGCGCATCGAGCAGGGTCACGCCACAGTCGGCGAAGCGCGAGACGATCTTCGGATCGAAGATCATCGCCAGCGAACCGATCGGCGCGTCCGGCATGCGCTCCTTGATCTTGTCGACGTTGTAGGTCACGCCGTTGCTGCCCCAGGTGTAGGGCGCCGAGTACTGGGTGCCGGGGTCATAGCCTTGCAGATCCTCGAGGATTTGCGGGTCGAGGTTGCTCCAGCCCGGCAGCTGTTTTTTGTCCAGCGGCTGGAACACCTTGGCCTTGATCAGAGGGGGCGCGAGTGAGGCGTTCAACACGATCAGGTCATAACCGGAATGGCCGGTGAGCAACTTGGCCTGTACCGTTTCATAGGAGTCGAAGGTGTCGTAGACCACCTTGATACCGGTGGCCTTTTCGAAATCGGCGATGGTTTTTTCACCGATGTAATCCGCCCAGTTGTACAGCCGCAGCGTATTGCTCTCGTCCCCTTGTGCGGCGTAGGCATGAAAGGTCAGCGGTACAACAAACAGACTGGAAATCACCTTAAGCAGTGTCTTGCCCATAGCAAATGCACCTTATAGCGAGTTCGGCTCTGGATGAGCGGATGCCTCCACTATTGGTCGATTGGCCGGGCGGAACCATACCCCGAATGGGTGTGTGTCGTTTTTGGCACACCGGCATGGCAAAAAGCGGCAGCGCAGTTGACCCGTTTTGCCATAGATCGGGATTTGTCCGGCGCTTAAAGTGGCAGCCTGAACCGACCCTGCGGAGCCTGCGATGACAGATTTGATCAAACACGAGCAACGCGACGGCGTGTTGACGCTGACCATCGACCGCCCGGACAAGCTCAACGCGCTGAACAACGCCATGTATACGCAACTGGCCGAGCTGTTGCTGGCCGCCGACGAAGACCCGCAGACCGGCGTGATCATCCTCACCGGTGGCCCGACCTGCTTCACCAGTGGCAATGACCTGGTGGATTTCCTCCAGCATCCGCCCACTCATCTGGACGCCCCGGCGTTTCGCCTGATGAAAGTCGTCACGCACCTGCAAAAGCCGCTGATCGCGGCAGTCTGCGGGGCGGCCATCGGCATTGGTACTACGTTGCTGCTGCATTGCGATCAGGTGCTGGTCACCCGCAACGCCAAGCTGCGCATGCCGTTCGTCAACATCGGCCTGTGCCCGGAATTCGGTGCCAGCCTGTTGCTCCCACGCCTACTCGGTCACGCCCGCGCCGCGAGCCTGCTCCTGCTGGGCAACGGCCTGGACGGCAACGAAGCGGTGAACTGGGGCATCGCCAACGAAGCCTTCGATGACGGCGAGCAATGCCTGGCAGCGGCCAGAAAAATCGCCCAGCGCTTTTTGGCCCTGCCCCAGGAGGCCTTGCGCCAGTCCCGGCAGTTGATGAAACAGGCGACGTTGCCGGAACTGGAAGCCACCCTGCGCGAAGAAAACACGCTGTTCATCCAGCGCCTGAATACCGACGAGGCGAAAAACGCCTTGAACGCCCTGCTCAATCGCAGTACAGACAAGAATCCACCGAAAGGAAACCAGCCATGAACACTCCAGAAATCTACGTCGTCAGCGCCGCCCGTACCGCCATCGGTACCTTCGGCGGTTCGCTCAAGGACGTGCCCCTGGCCGACCTCGCGACCACGGCCGTGAAAGCCGCCCTGGAACGCGCCGCCGTGGATCCGGCGCTCGTTGGCCATCTGGTGATGGGCAACGTGATCCCGACCGATACCCGCGACGCCTACATCTCCCGCGTCGCGGCGATCAACGCCGGCATCCCGAAGGAAACCCCGGCCTACAACGTCAACCGCCTGTGCGGTTCGGGCCTGCAAGCGATCATCAACGCCGCCCAGACCCTGATGCTCGGCGATGCCGACATCGTCGTCGGTGCCGGTGCCGAATCCATGAGCCGCGGTCCGTACCTGATGCCGTCCGCCCGTTGGGGTTCGCGCATGGGCAACGCCCAGGTCATCGACTACATGCTCGGCATCCTGCATGACCCCTTCCATGGCATCCACATGGGCATCACCGCCGAAAACGTCGCCGCGCGCAACGGCATCACCCGCGAAATGCAGGACGCCCTGGCCCTGGAAGACCAGAATCGCGCGGCCCACGCGATTGCCAACGGCTACTTCAGCGAGCAGATCGCGACCGTGGAAATCCAGGATCGCAAAGGCGTCAAACTGTTCAGCGTCGACGAACACCCGCGCGCCACGTCCCTGGAACAACTGGCAGCCATGAAGCCGGCGTTCAAGAAGGACGGTTCGGTCACCGCCGGCAACGCCTCGGGCCTCAACGATGGCGCCGCCGCGCTGGTCATGGCCAGCGGCAACGCGGTCCAGGCCAACAACCTGAAGCCACTGGCCCGCCTGGTCAGCTACGCCCACGCCGGCGTCGAACCGGAATTCATGGGCCTGGGCCCGATCCCGGCCACCCGCCTGGCGCTCAAGCGCGCCGGCCTGACCGTCGCCGACCTGGACGTGATCGAAGCCAACATCGCCTTCGCCGCCCAGGCCTGCGCCGTCAGCCAGGAACTGGACCTCGACCCGGCGAAGGTCAACCCGAACGGTTCGGGCATCGCCCTGGGCCACCCGGTGGGCGCGACCGGCGCGATCATCGCCACCAAGGCCATCCACGAACTGCACCGCACCGGCGGCCGTTACGCGCTGGTGACCATGTGCATCGGCGGCGGCCAGGGCATTGCGGCGATTTTTGAACGCGTCTAAGCAATAGCCGCAAAAAAGGCCGGTGATCGCGCAGATCACCGGCCTTTTTCATTCCGGTAAACCAGTAGCGATCCCCTGTGGGAGCGAGCTTGCTCGCGATGGCGGCGTGTCAGGCACCATCATTGTTGACTGGACTACCGCTATCGCGAGCAAGCTCGCTCCCACAGTGGTTCTCTATCGCACGCAGATTCTCATTCTCTCGGAACAACCCACCTGACGACCGGCAGCAAAAACCATTTGCCACAAAATATTACATGCATCATATTACATGCATCATAATTAAACACCGCCTGACAGGTATCCCTCCATGACCAGTATGTCCACCGTTGAACCCGACCTGGACGCCCCGGTGCAACCGGCAAAACGTCCCCTGCTCAAGCGCCTGCTTCTGCCAACAATGGGGATGGCAGCATTGGTGTTGGCCGGGGTGTATGGCACGCATTGGTGGACGGCCGGGCGTTTCATCGAAGAAACCGACGATGCCTACATCGGCGGTGACGTAACGGTGATCGGGCCAAAGGTGGCGGGTTATATCGACGAAGTGCTGGTGACCGATAACCAGAAGGTCAAGGCCGGCGATGTGCTGATCCGTCTCGATTCGCGCGACTACCGCGCCAACCTGGCCAAGGCCGAAGGCGCAGTGGCTGCCCAGGAAGCCTTGCTGGCCAACCTCGACGCCACCGAACAACTGCAACAGGCTGTCATCGGCCAGGCCCGCGCCGGCATCGACGCCGCCGGTGCCGAAGCCACCCGTTCGCGGGATGACGATGCCCGCTACAAAAAACTGGTGTCCACCAACGCCGTCTCGGTGGAAAGCGCCCAGCGCGCCAACGCCACGTTCAAGACGGCCCAGGCCCAAAGCAACCGCGCCCAGGCGGAATTGCTGGCCGCGCAGCGCCAGTTGAATGTCATCGACACCCAGAAACAACAGGCCCGGGCCGCCTTGATCCAGGCCAGGGCCGAGCGCGATCTGGCGCAATTGAATGTCGGCTACACCGAACTGAAGGCACCGGTCGACGGCGTGATCGGCAACCGTCGGGCACGGGTCGGCGCCTATGCCCAGGCCGGCTCGCAATTGCTCTCGGTGGTACCGGCCAGCGGCCTGTGGGTCGATGCCAACTTCAAGGAAGACCAACTGGCGCACATGGTGCCGGGGCAACGGGTGGTGATCCGTGCCGACGTGCTGTCGGGGCAGGAATTCCACGGTCACCTGGACAGCCTCGCCCCCGCCAGCGGTTCGCAATTCAGCGTATTGCCACCGGAAAACGCCACCGGCAACTTCACCAAGATCGTGCAGCGGGTACCGGTGCGGATTCACCTCGACCCGGCCGACAGTGTGCTCGGCCACCTGCGTCCGGGGTTGTCGGTGACCGCTGAAGTGGACACGCGCAAGGCGCCTGAAGCGCCAGCCGTGGCCAGCGCGCCATGAGCCGCGCCCTCGCCGCCCCGGCACAACCGTTCAATGCCGCGGACATGGCGACGGCAACCAAGGTCTTCGCCTTTGCCAGCATGTGCATCGGCATGTTCATTGCGCTGCTGGATATCCAGATTGTCTCGGCCTCGTTGCGTGACATCGGCGGCGGACTCTCCGCGGGCACCGACGAAACCGCGTGGGTGCAAACCAGTTACCTGATCGCCGAGATCATCGTGATTCCGCTGTCGGGCTGGTTGTCCCGGGTGTTTTCCACACGCTGGCTGTTCTGCGCATCGGCGGTGGGCTTTACCCTGACCAGCCTGCTGTGCGGCGTGGCCTGGAACATCCAGAGCATGATCGCCTTCCGCGCCCTGCAAGGCTTTCTCGGCGGTTCGATGATCCCGATGGTGTTCACCACGGCCTTCGTGTTCTTCACCGGCAAGCAACGGGTGATCGCCGCCGCGACCATAGGCGCAGTGGCGTCACTGGCGCCGACACTGGGGCCGGTGATCGGTGGCTGGATCACCGACATCTCGTCCTGGCACTGGCTGTTCTACATCAACCTGGTCCCCGGCATCTTTGTCGCCGTGGCCGTGCCGATGCTGGTGAAAATCGACCAGCCTGAACTATCGCTGCTCAAAGGCGCGGATTACTTGAGCATGGTGTTTCTGGCGCTGTTCCTCGGCTGCCTGGAATACACCCTCGAAGAAGGCCCGCGCTGGAACTGGTTCAGCGATCGTACGATCCTGACCACCGCGTGGATCAGCGGCCTGGCCGGGCTGGCGTTCATCGGCCGGACCCTGCACGTGGCCAATCCGATTGTCGATCTGCGCGCCCTGAAGGATCGCAATTTTGCCCTTGGCTGCTTCTTCTCGTTCGTCACCGGCATCGGCCTGTTCGCCACCATTTACCTGACGCCGCTGTTCCTCGGCCGAGTGCGTGGCTACGGTGCGCTGGACATTGGTCTGGCGGTTTTCTCCACCGGGGTGTTCCAGATCATGGCGATTCCGCTATACGCCTTTCTGGCCAACCGCGTCGACCTGCGCTGGATCATGATGACCGGCCTCGGGCTGTTCGCGTTATCGATGTGGGATTTCAGCCCGATCACCCATGACTGGGGAGCCAGGGAATTGATGTTGCCCCAAGCCTTGCGCGGGATTGCCCAGCAACTGGCGGTGCCGCCCGCGGTAACGCTGACCCTCGGCGGCCTGGCACCGGCACGGCTCAAACATGCCTCGGGGCTGTTCAACCTGATGCGTAACCTGGGCGGGGCCATCGGCATCGCGGCGTGTGCGACCATTCTCAACGACCGCACCAACCTGCATTTCACCCGGCTGGCGGAGAACCTCAACAGCACCAACGAGGCCCTCAACCAATGGCTGTCCCAGGTCGGCAACAACTTCGCCGCCCTCGGCCAGAGCGGTGGCGCCGGCGTCACCGCCAGCCTGCATCAACTCTGGTTGCTGACCTACCGCGAAGCCCAGACACAAACCTATGGCGACGCGTTTCTGATGATCGGGGTGTGCTTCGTCATCGCCACGGCGATGGTGCCCTTGATGCGCAAGGTGCAACCACCGGCCGCGCCGTCAGCAGACGCTCATTGAGGGAGCCGTCCTAACTGCTCAACATCAACTTCAGATAAGCCAGATGTTTAACATGTTGCACCCGCTCAACCGAAGTACGTTCGGGAAGAGAGTCCTTAACAATCCAGCATCGTGTAGGCTCTCGATGCATAACGCTTACCGTACTGCCAGGCGCAAACGGAAGGGTCACAGTGCTTGCTTCTTCGGATTCATCTCCACGCAGCTCTCGAAAATAGACAATTTCGCCAGAAGCAGACTTCACTACGACAGACATGTACACCGAGGAGAAATATTCATGAGCTGCGCCACCCGAAAGGACGATATCGAGTCTTTGCAGGGCAAGCTTCATCTTTAAATACCCAATATCTCTGCCACCATTGCCTTGAAGACCCCATGTCATGACACTACCAAACAATGAACGATTAAACGCAGGCGGAAAAAATTCGACAGCACGATAACGCTCAAATAATTCGCTTCGAATGGGTTCTGCAAAAGAATTAATCGCCTGTCTCAGATCATTTTTCACTGGATAATCCGCATGAAGAACAAGATGTGGGGACTGTTCAAAAACCCCGACACACTTTTCGATTGCAGACTTCAAGTTTGCCCCTGAATCAGTTCCGAGTTCCACATTGACAAGCCCCTGCACTGTAACCTTCAACCTATTAGTCTGTGAAACCTCATCAATCAACTGAGATGCAGCACTATTGGAGGCAGTTAATCTTGATGGCTCCTTATGAAAGATCTCTACAGTAAAATCTTTTTCGATAGCGAACTCCTTGTGAAAGAGAGCTGTCTTATCGCCCATCATCATTCTTGAAAAAACAACTCTACCCCGATCATCTCTCAGCGTTACGGCTGCATACACCTCACCGACAAAATAGCTATGTGGGCTTTCGCTGACAACGTCAACTACCACGGTGCCCCTCGACACATCCACGGCAACAGTACAAAAAACACCAACCAGCCCGTTTAAATATACGACTTGATTTGCCAGAGTACTTGCATACTTCCTCACATAAATACAGTCAACATCGGACCTTCCGCTCTTAACCACTGCATAATGAGTCACAGACTGATAATCACCACCTGCCATATCAGGCAAGTGCAACACATAAAGCCCCACCGGCAAGCCACTCACCACCACCCGTGGGCTCGTGATTTTTAAGATTCTGGCCGGTCCTTTCCCATCCCTTAATAAAAAAACCATCCCGACTATTTCGTGATAAACAGGCTCCTCAAAATTAAACGATACGTCCCCCGTTAAACCAGTAACGGCTAACTCGGCACAACTGACCAAACTCAAAGGGCTTCTCAACCCCAACAGATTCTGGACCTGCCTTAGTTCATCTTGTGAAACCAGTAAATACAAAGGGAAAACCGGAGCGGCATTACTGTAGGCATTCTCAACTTCCTGTCGCGAGGCCAGCGGCGCCTCGGCATATGCCATATAAGTTGAAACATCAATATTTGCGACATCAACAGCTACACTGCTTAGCAACTCCATTGCCGGATGATCTTCAACTTTAAAACCTTGCCCGTTGCTGAGTCGGCGATAGCGTTGAAAAAACTCAACGATACCCCTCTCACCCATACGCTGGAACATCAGCATATAAAAGAAAAGCCTCAAACTATCGGCTTCGATAGCGCTTTCACTATCAAATGCTGCCATAGCATCTTTATAAAGCTTTTCCTCCCCACGACCGTATAACCATCCCTTCTCGTAGACCGCCTCCCCAAGCATTTTGTTCTGATAGCTGGCAGCCAGTACGTTATTCCAAACCTCTGCCATGTTAATACTGCTATTGGCCATAAACTTGCCTTGATAGCCATGACCTATTTCATGAAGGCTACCCCAGTTGGTCGCTTTAATGTCCAACCAGAATGCCGCAACCGAGTCCGAAGTTTCTGCTGTCCAGCCGCCGCTATAGTAGCCAGCACCGGCGCCAGATTTATCAGCCTTCATAAAGTAACGATTCGGTATGTTTTTATCTGTCGGCGCCAAAGGCTCAAATGAAAGCCCCGCCAGATAATTGAAGTACTCAAAAACACCATTATAGTAAGCGGTCAGGGCCTGCAAACCGGATGTTTGATGCAACGCCCTCAATACCTCCTTATCTTTAGCCGGT
This sequence comes from Pseudomonas sp. GW456-E7, assembly GCF_059424105.1. Classification (NCBI taxonomy): domain Bacteria; kingdom Pseudomonadati; phylum Pseudomonadota; class Gammaproteobacteria; order Pseudomonadales; family Pseudomonadaceae; genus Pseudomonas; species Pseudomonas sp. GW456-E7. Next base: position 44,681 of record NZ_JBWKZB010000009.1, read on the forward strand.
ATCAGAATTTGCGCATAATCAGAAACAAACAATGCATACTCAGCGCTCTGCAAATCCCACAACTGGAAAAACAACGCCGCACTCCCTCCAGCCTGATAAACTGGCAGGATTTTCTGAGAACCTGATACCTCCACGTCAATAGCAATCAACTGACCAGCGACATCTGTATAAGGAGTAGATAAAAAAGGCACTGACGCATGTTTACAACAGAACTCGCGCCACTCAACTGTGACTTCGAGGTGTTCCTCTGTTTTTTGGTCGTCATTTAACAAACCAAGAATAACGCCCATATTGGACATTGGACTAGTCTGTCTAAATCGTATTGTACTGCCCACCGACAAAACCGTCCCCTTGAGGCCTCCCGTCTCCGTTCGATCGTGACGCAAACCTTTATCCAAGCCTGCTGCAATCAACCAGTCAGGTCGCTCAAGACTGCTAACTACATAGGTGATTGAATCAATCCCTTCGTCGGCCATTACAACTTCCCCTGCGGAAAAGTGTGGATGAATGAAGAGATATTAAGGTGAGAAACTCAACTTTCGAAACTGTCAAAAATGACAGCGAATTAGCACATATACGCATAAGCCATCCAAAAGCAGTTCAATCGGAAGATAAGGAGGCTCGGAAAGGAGAGATGCGACCCTGTACTCGCCACGGCGATGGTGCCCTTGATGCGCAAGGTGCAACCACCGGCCGCGCCGAGTGCCGATGCCCATTGAGGCATCGGCGGTTTGTTGAACATCAGGCCTGAGGCGTTTTACGGAAGCCGACTGCCAGGCGGTTCCAGCTGTTGATGGTGCTGATGGCGACGGTCAGGTCGACCATTTCCTTGGGCGTGAACTGTGCGCTGACCACTTCGTAGTCTTCGTCCGGGGCGTGGGTCAGGCTGAGCTGGGTCAGGGATTCGGTCCACAGCAGCGCAGCGCGTTCACGCTCGGTGAAAAACGGCGCCTCTCGCCAGGCCGTCACGGCGAACAGACGACGCGGGGTTTCGCCACCCTTGATCGCATCGGCGGTGTGCATGTCGATGCAGAAGGCACAGCCGTTGATCTGCGAAGCGCGCAGCTTGACCAGTTCAATCAGGTTTTTTTCCAGCGGCAGCTTCGACACTGCGGTTTCCAGGGCGATCATCGCCTTGAGGGCGTCGGGGCTGGCAGTGTAGAAATCGATACGGGGTTGCATGACGTGCTCCAGGGCAAGTGGGTGTGTCGCTACGTTAGTCCCTCGGCTGGTCTGCACAAATAGCCAATATTCCAGAAGTCGAGGAGGCCATTGGCGCGGGTGTGATGGGTTTCACTCTTCACTTTTGGTGAATTCACTGCCGTCATCGCGAGCAAGCTCGCTCCCACAGGGAAATGCACTCAAATGTGGGAGCGAGCTTGCTCGCGATCCGCGCAGCGGCCATTCACCACCGAGCTCAAACCCGATTGCGCAACCACCGCAAAAAGCCCTTTTTCTCCACCGCCACCGGCAGCTCCTGAGTCAGGATCTTCGCTTTTTGCAGCCGGTAATCGAGCAGGGCTTTCATTGCATCGTTGATGTCGTGACGGGCATCCAGACACGGCTTGAGGTAGGACTTTTCGATGCGGTACAGGCCACAGAATGTCTTGGCGGTAAACTGCGCAGGCAACGCGCTGTCGGTGAGAATACCCGCCTCGCCGATCACCTCCCCCGGCCCCATGCGTCCGGATTCGTAGGGCGCTCCGTGGCGCATCACGGTCACCGAGATCACGCCGGACTCGATAATGAACAAGTGATCGCTGACCTCCTCCGCTTCCAGGATCACCTCCCCGGCGCGAAAGGTTTGCAGGGTCATGTTCTGGCTGAACGTGTCTTTCTCTTCCTGACGCAGGGTGGAGAAAATCGGCGAGCTGTCCAGCAACGCCCGTTTGCGTGTCGAGTTGATCGGTGGGCTGGGCTCCACGCTCGACAACAAATTGACCCCGGACGCCTGCAAGTGCCGGTAGGCCAGGTCGTACAGCTGATTGCGCACCGAGCGTTTCTCGTCCATCGACGCGACAAACCCGCTGATTTCGTAGACCGCGCCGGTGTTGCTGGACGTTTTCAGGCCAACGCTGGGTGACGGTTTATCCAGCAGCGCACGGCAACCTTGCATGGCCCGCTCCAACGCGTCGATGACCGTGTTCGGCCTCGCGTGGGGGCTCACCTCCAGGGATACGGAGATACCGAACATGTCGTTCGGCCTGCTGAAATTGATGATCTTGGCCTTGGCCGCCAGGGAATTGGGAATCACCGCCATGCAGCCCTGGGAGGTCTGCAGGCGCGTGGCACGCCAGTCGATGTCGGTCACCTTGCCCTCCATGCCGTCGATGGAGATGTAGTCATCCAGTTGATAGGGCTTGGTGGTGTTGAGGACGATGCCGGAGAACACGTCGCTGAGGGTACTTTGCAACGCCAGGCCGACGATGATCGCCAACGCGCCGGAGGTGGCCAGCACGCCCTTGACCGGTAAATCGAGTACATAGGCCAGGGCCGCAATCACCGCGATCAGGAAAATCACCGCGCCGAGCAAATCCTGGAGCAAGCGCCCGGTATGTCCCACCCGTTGCATCATCACCGCGCCGATCAGCACGGTCAGGGTCCGCGCGCCGAACAACCACCAGCCGATCTGCAAGCCGGTGGCGGCCAGGTGCAGTGGCACGTTATCGGCCCAGGGCGGCGGCTCCATCGGGTTCAGGCCTTCGTTGAACAACAGGAGGCTGAACAACGAGAAAATCACCACCCGCACCAGCAGCCGCCAGGCACTGCCCGCGGCGCTGAGCAAATACCACAACCCGAGATCGATCAGGATCAGCGCCATGGCGCAGATCAATGGGTGTTCAGTGAGCAATGACAGCATCAAGCAACTCCATCCAGGGCCAATGACGCGAAGATAGCGTGGATTGGCACTAGTGTAGGAGCAATTGATTTGGCGGGATTCTGCAATCGCCACAAAAACAAATGTGGGAGCGAGCCTGCTCGCGAAGGCGGACTGACAGTCACTGCAACAGTGTCTGGACTACCGTCATCGCGAGCAGGCTCGCTCCCACAGGGGGGATGCGTGCTGCCGAAGTTATTTGCTGTTGGCCAGCGTGCTGTAGCCGGTCATCAGGTTGCGGTAGTCCGCAAGCCAGTTAGCGCTGGGAATCCAGCGTCTCGTGTTCGTTCGCCACTTGCTGGGCCTTGAGGTAGCTCTCGATCAGCAATTGATAATGCGGCATGGCCTGGGCGTAGACAGCGGCCCACTGTTCGGCATCGGGGCGGTTCCACGAGCCTTGCAGTTCGGAGAGCGTCGCCATGATGTCGATCGGCACCACCCCGGCCTGGGCCAGGCGGGCAACGGTCAGGTCGGTGGCCAGTTTCGAGTGGTTGCCGGAGGCGTCGACCACCGCAAACACCTTGTAGCCTTCATGCACGGCGGCAATGGACGGGAACGCCAGGCACACGCTGGTCAAAGTGCCGGCGATCACCAGGGTTTTCTTGCCGGTGGCTTTGACCGCCGCGTGAAACTCCGGGTTGTCCCAGGCGTTGATTTCGCCTTTGCGCGCCACGTACTGCGCATGGGGTGCGGCCTCGTGGATTTCCGGGATCAACGGCCCGTTCGGCCCTTGGGGAACGGAAGCCGTGGTGATCACCGGCATCTTCAGCAAGGTTGCGGCCTTGGCCAGGGCTATGGCGTTGGCGCGCAGTTGGGGCACGTCCATGTCCTTGACGATCTGGAACAGTCCGCTCTGGTGATCGATCAATAGCATCGCGCTGTCATTGGGATCGATGGTCGGTTTCTGGCCGTTGAAGTTGGCCGCGTAGACAGTACTCATGTGCGTTTCCTCTTTCTTTTGGGCAACAGCCATCCCTGGCCTGAAAACCGGCCTACTCATCCTGTGTAGCGTCGGGTGTTGAAGCGCTGCGAATTAAGCGTGCATCCGGCCGAAGCGTCCGGACTGGAAGTCGGCGAAGGCCTGGTGGATTTCTTGCTCGGTGTTCATCACGAACGGCCCGTGACCGACGATCGGCTCGTCGATCGGCTCGCCGCTTAGCAACAACACCAGCGCGTCTTCGCTGGCTTCGAGGGTCATTTGATCGCCCTTGCGATCGAACAGGGCCAGTTGCCCCTGGCGCACCGGTTCCAGGCCATTGACCTGAACCGTGCCACGCAAGACCACCAGTGCGGTGTTGCGCCCTTCATGCAGGTCCAGGGTGAGCGACTTGCCGGCATTCAAACGAATGTCCCACAGGTCGACCGGGGTAAAGGTGCGCGCCGGGCCCTTGTGGCCGTCGAACTCACCGGCGATCAGGCGCAGGCTGCCGGCGTTGTCCTGCAAGGCGATGCTCGGGATGTCAGCATCGAGAATCGTCTGGTAGCCGGGGTTGGCCATTTTGTCCCTAGCCGGCAGGTTGACCCACAGTTGCACCATCTCCAGGGTGCCGCCGCTTTTGGCGAAACCGTCGGAGTGAAACTCTTCATGCAGGATCCCCGAGGCCGCGGTCATCCATTGCACATCGCCGGGGCCGATCTTGCCGCCGCTGCCGGTGGAATCCCGGTGCTCCAGTTCGCCCTTGTAAACGATAGTCACGGTTTCGAAGCCACGATGAGGATGCTGACCGACGCCACGGCGTTCGGTGGTCGGGGTGAATTCAGCGGGGCCGGCGTGATCGAGCAACAGGAACGGGCTGATGTGTTTGCCCAGGTTGTCGTAGGAAAACAGCGTGCGAACCGGAAAACCGTCGCCAACCCAATGGGTCCGTGGACTGGTGTAGATACCGATGATGTTTTTCATGGTGTCTCCTGGTGAGAGGGGGTGAAGCCATGGACAAAGCTTAAAACCGTGACCTTTGCTGCGCTAGACTGCAAAAATCAGCTTTAGCGTTCTATTTGGAGAACGATGGTGGAAGACCTCAACACTCTCTACTACTTCACCCAGGTGGTGGAGCATCACGGTTTCGCCGCGGCCGGCCGAGCACTGGACATGCCCAAGTCGAAGCTCAGCCGACGCATTGCCGAGCTTGAAGAACGCCTCGGCGTGCGCCTGCTGCACCGCACCAGCCGGCATTGCTCATTGACGGAAATCGGCCAGGCGTATTACCAACGCTGCCTGGCCATGCGGGTGGAGGCGGAAAGCGCCGCCGAACTGATCGAGCGCAACCGCTCCGAGCCTCAGGGCATGGTGCGTATCAGTTGCCCGACGGCGCTGCTCAACACCTGGGTCGGGCCGATGCTGACCCGCTACATGCTCAAGTACCCGTTGGTGGAAGTGTTCATCGAGAGCACCAACCGCCGGGTCGACCTGATTCACGAAGGCTTCGACATTGCCCTGCGGGTACGCTTTCCACCCCTGGAAAACACCGACATGGTGATGAAGGTGCTGGGCAACAGCACCCAGAGCGTGGTCGGCAGCCCGGCCTTTCTATCGCGCCTGTCGACACCGGCCTCCCCGGCCGACCTCAGCGGCCTGCCGAGCCTGCACTGGGGCGCGGCGCAGCGCGAATATCAGTGGGAACTGTTCGGCGCCGATGGCAGCACGGCGATGATCCGGCATGCCCCGCGCATGGTGACCGATGACCTGTTGGCCTTGCGCCATGCGGCGGTCGCCGGGATCGGCATCGTGCACCTGCCCAGCGTGGTGGTGCGCGATGAAATCGCTGCCGGGCAACTGGTGGAACTGGTGCCCGGCTGGGCACCAAAGAGCGGTGTGATCCATGCGATCTTCCCCTCGCGTCGGGGGTTGCTGCCGTCGGTGCGCACGTTGATCGATTTTCTCGGGGAGGAATTCAGCCGCAGTGATATTGCGTAGGGGCAGCGGCAAGCTTTGGGCGGCAAGCGGTCAGCTGATTGGGGTAGCGGAGATTTTATTTCGGGCATAATATCGAATTTGATTACACCCATAATATTGAGCCCACCGAGGACTCCGTCATGCAAAGCCCCAACCGCGACGCCACCCTCGCCCAATGGATCGCCCAGGAACAGGCCATGCGCGCCCGCCTTGCCGGGCCCGGCAGTCTGTCCATGGCCGAGGTCAGCGCGTTGTCCCCCGCCGAGTTTTTCGAAGGCATCGGCAACGGCGAATTGCCCTCCCCGCCGATTGGCACGCTGATGGATTTCATCCCCATCGAATGGTCGGCCGGGCTGTTCATCTTCCAGGGCACGCCGGATGCCCGGCACTACAACCCGCTGGGCACGGTCCACGGCGGTTATGCCGCGACCTTGCTGGATTCATGCATGGGTTGCGCAGTCCATACGCAACTGAAAAAAGGCCAGGGTTACACCACGCTGGATCTGCGCATCAGCTACGTCCGCGCGCTGAACAACGCCAGTGGACCGGTGCGTGCCGAGGGCAAGATTGTGCACTTGGGGCGCTCGACGGCGCTGGCCGAGGGGCGGATTTATGATGTGGATGGGCGGTTGTATGCGACGGGGACCACCACTTGCATGATTCTTGAGCCTCGGGGGTAAGGCTTCAGACCGAGTCGCCACCTTCGCGAGCAAGCCCGCTCCCACATTTGGAATGCATTCCCCTGTGGGAGCTGGCTTGCCAGCGAAGGGGGCGGATCAGACACCACCCCCCACCAGACTGCCGGAGATTCTTGATTTACGGTAAACATTGCTTTGCCCATCCAGCGGTTTTTCTCACGGATGCAGGCGCGGATACTGCCGCCCATTCCCACTGCAACCTCTGGAGTCATCAATGTCCATTCCCGCCTTCGGCCTGGGTACGTTTCGCTTGCAAGGCCAGGTGGTCATCGATTCGGTGAGCACCGCCCTGGCGCTCGGTTACCGGGTGATCGATACCGCACAAATCTACGAGAACGAAGCCAAGGTCGGCGAGGCTGTCGCCGCCAGCGGCATCGCCCGGGAAGACCTGTTCATCACCAGCAAGATCTGGGTCGCCAACCTGGCCGGTGATCGACTGATCGAGAGCCTGAAGGAAAGCCTGGACAAACTGCAGACCGATTACCTGGACCTGACCCTGATCCACTGGCCGTCGCCGGACGATCAAGTGCCTGTCGCAGCGTTCATGGGCGCCCTGCTCGAAGCCAAACGCATGGGCCTGACCCGGCAGATCGGCGTGTCCAACTTCACCCTCGACCTGATGAAACAGGCGATTGCAGCCATCGGCGCCGAGCACATCGCCACGAACCAGATCGAACTGCACCCCTACCTGCAAAACCGCAAGGTCGTCGCGTTCGCGCAGAGCCAGGGCATCGGCATCACGTCCTACATGACCCTGGCGTACGGTGAAGTCCTCAAGGACCCGCTCATCCAGCAGATCGCCGAACGCCTGCAAGCGACACCGGCTCAGGTCACCCTGGCGTGGGCCATGCAATCAGGTTACTCGGTGATTCCGTCGTCCACTCGCCGGGCCAACCTCGAAAGCAACCTGAAGGCTCGCGAACTGACCTTGAGCGAGGCCGACAGGGCCTTGATCACAACACTGGATCGCGGCCACCGGTTGACCAGCCCCAAAGGCATCGCACCGAACTGGGATTGAGCCTCAGTCCTGCTCGAGACGCTGGTCCAGGCGGGCCATGGCTTGCTGCAACTGGTCGACGGCGTCGTCGATCAGTGCCGCGCTGCCGTCATTGCAGGCCTGCTCCAGTCGTTCGCAACACTCGACCAGGACAAGCGCCCGCACCATCAGCGCCCCGCCCTTGATCCGGTGTGCCAGCGTCTGCAAACCAGGGCGATTGCCGCTGGTGTGCAAGGCCAGCAAATGCACACGGTCCTCGCGGTTGGTCAGCGCCAGATCGTGCAGCAATTGATCGATCAGCTCACGATCCGAATCCGCATAGCGCTCCAGCCCGCTCAAGTCGAACCCGGCCAAACCTGGATCGTCATTTGCCGCCGGGGGAGCGCTGGAAAACCGCTGGGCCAGCCACGCCTGCAAATCCACCAGGCGAATGGGTTTGAACAGGCAATCGTCCATGCCCGCCGCCTGACACCGGGCTTTCTCCTCGGCCTGCGCATTGGCGGTAAAGCCCAGGATCAGCGTCGGCGACAGCCCCTGCAGCCGCTCTTGCTCACGTATCGCGCCGGCCAATTCATAACCGCTGAGCACCGGCATGTTGCAGTCGGTAATGACCAGTTCGAAACTCTGTTCGAAACTCTGTCCGCGCCACTGTTCAAGCCCCTGCGCCCCGTCCTCCGCCAGCACCACACGGTGGCCCAGATAACTCAGCTGCCGCGAGAGCAGCAGGCGATTGGCCGGGTAATCGTCAACCACCAGGATCGACAACGCCCGGGTCGTGAGCTGCGCCGAGTCCTGGGGCAGCCCCTCCGCGGGCAACGCTTGCAGGGCGGGCAGCACCAGGCTGATGTCCACCCGCGTGCCGCGCCCAGGCTCACTGTCGAGACGCAACTGCCCGCCCATCATTTCGCACAGGGTACGACTGATCACCAGGCCCAGGCCGGACCCTTGCCGGGCAGTCTGCTGATTGTTATCGGCCTGCACGAAGGGGCTGAACAGGCGTTGCTGGTCGATAGCGCTGATGCCGATACCGCTGTCCTCGATCCGTACGCTGACGGCGAGATGCGCCGGAGCTTGCGGCCGCGCTCGCAGTGTCAGGCTCACCTGGCCCTCACGGGTGAACTTGATGGCGTTGCTCAGCAGATTGGACAGCACTTGTTTGAAGCGCACGGGATCGAGCATCACATCGCGGTCACTGTGTTCGGCGAGTTCGACCCGCCATTGCAGATTCTTCTGAATCGCCAGCCCTTCGAAAACCCGGCAGACCGACGTCACCAGCGCATGCAGGTTGACCCGCTCCGGCGCCAGCGACAAATGCCCCGATTCGATCCGGGCGACGTCCAGAATGTCGCCGATCAAATCCAGCAATTGCTGCCCGGCGTTGGACGCCACCTCGATGGCGGCACGGTCGGTCACCCCTTCATCGGCCCGCTTCAGCGCCAGTTCGAGCATGCCGATCAAGGCGTTCATCGGCGTGCGGATCTCATGGCTCATGGTGGCCAGGAACGTGGTCTTGGCCCGGTTGGCGTCGTCCGCCGCGTCCTTGGCTTCCTGCAATTGCCCGAGCAATTGCTGACGCTGGCGAATCTGCCGGCGCTGCCAGACGATTCCGGCCAACGCGAGCAACAGCAAGACACCCGCCAGCGCAAAGGCCTGCACGATCGCCTGTCGGTGTCGCAACCAGTAACTCTGCTCGACTATCGAGTCATAGCGCCAGGGTTGAGTCAGTTCGTCTATTTCTTCGGGAGGAATGCTTAACAGCGCCTTGTCCAGGATCGAATGCAGCTCAGTGGCCTCGCGACTGGTCGCCAGGGTGCTTCGGACAGGGTTGGCGCCCACGGTGCTGGTTACTTGCAGGCGATCGCGATACTGCCGGGAAATCAGGTAACGGGCGCTGATCAAGGAGTTGATGCCGCCGTGGACCTTGCCCTGGGCGACCATTTTCATGGCGTCCGTCGACAGTGGCGCATCCACCAGCTGGATTTGCGGGTAGTGCTGGCGAAGGTACTCGCCGGCAATATTGCCCTGGGTCAGTGCCAGGGCTTTTCCCGCCATGTCTTCCAGCGTCCTGGGGCTGTCCTCGGCCGCTCGGGTCACCAGCACCGAAGGGCTGCTCAGAAACGCCCGGGTGAACAGCAGTTCATCCTCACGCTGGGAACTGAGGCCGATACCGGCCAGCACATCGATCTGCCCGCTGGTGATGCCCGACACCATATCAGTCACTGATTTCATGCTCTGGATGTCAAATTGCAGCCCGGTGCGCGAAGTGATTTTCGCCAGCACATCGACGCTGATACCGCGAAATTTGCCTTCGCTGTCGATAAATGAAATCGGCGGGATATTGTCGTTGATCGCCACCTTCACCCGCGGGTGGCGTTCGAGCCAGTGCTGTTCCGCCACACTCAATTGCAATGACTGGGTGCCGTGGATAGATACGCCATTGGCCCCCCAGCGACGCAGAATGTTCATCTGTTCATTGGTGGTGATGGCCGCCAACGCCTTGTTGACGATGTGCAGCAGCGAAACGTTGTCGCGGGTCATCGCGAAGGCAAAGCGCCCGGACTCCATGGGCGAGAAGTCGGTCAGTTGCACGTTGTTCAGGTTGTTCCTGCTGATCAGGTAGTGGGCATTGATCGCATCGCCCAGATAGACATCGGCCTGGCCGAAAGCCACGGCCCCCATCGCCGCCAGTGTCGAGGGAAACAGCTCGACCTTCGCCTTGGAATAGAACTGTTGCACGCTGTATTCGGGCAGGTAGTGATACAGCATCACCAACCGCTGGCCGGCCAGTGTCGGGTCAAGCACCGGAGGGGAATCGGTGCGGGTGACCAGCACCGGTTGATCGACCGCGTAGGCGCTGGACATCTGTAGCTGTGGGTCCTCGGCTTCAAATCGATTGGCCGTTCCCAGCAGGTCTGCCCGCCCGTCCTTGATGGCCTGCACCGCGTCGGCTCGCGACGGATAACAGTGCACCTCTATGTCGATGCTCAACAATTGTTCGAGCAACCCGGCGTAATCGGCTGTCACGCCTTCGAACACCTTGCCCGCCGCATTGAACTCGAAGGGGGGATAGTCTGGCCCCGAGACAGCCAGCACCAATCGGCCCTTTTGCTGCAGCCAGCGTAACTCGGTATCCGACAACCCGGCGCTCAGGCCTTCGGCACTCGAGCGTCCCAACAAGGTCAACGGCTGTTGCGCACCGACAGTCGATGTCCAAAGAAGAAGGCCCGTCAGCACCCAACCGGCCAGCCGTCGGAGAACGTTCATTCAGATCAGATGATTGCGCAGGGCGAAATCCCTCAAGTGCACCGACGAGCTCATGTTGAGCTTGAGGGTGAGCCGGGTCTTGTAGGTACTGACGGTCTTGTAGCTCAGGTGCATGATCTCGGCGATTTCCAGGTTTTTCGAACCCCGGGCCAGGTACTGCAGAATGGTCAGTTCACGATTGGAGAGTTTGTCGATCAACTGCTTTTCACTGCGTTGCAACTGCCCCATCGCCACGGAGCTCGAGGGGATCTGGGCGAAATAGGTGTAGCCGGCCATCACCGAATTCACCGCCGCCTTCAAATCATCCAGGTCCTTGCTCTTGGAAACATAGGCCACAGCCCCGGCACGCATGCAGCGGTCCTGATAAAACTGCGCCTCCAGCGAGGTGAACACCACCACGCGACATCGGGTGTTTTCGACTTTGATACGATCCATCACCTCAAGCCCCGCCACACCGGGAAGGCCCAGATCAAGCAACACGACATCCGGTTGATGCCCCCGGATCAACGACAGGACCTCGTCGCCACGAGAGGCCTCGTAAATCTGCTTGAATCCTTCGCCCTTGAGTACGAGTTTGATCATGGAGCGAACCACCGGATGATCTTCCACAATCAGTGCTGACTTCATGAGAACTCCCGTGCAAAACAACACGATCGGGCAAAAAATGCCCTCCAGGCACCGCAGCGGTTGGGCACAACGCTGCGCATAGACTCTTGCATGGAAGGTTTGAAAGAACTACCTGACAGAAATGACAGTTCCGACGAACGGCAGACGACGATCGACGACGCTCATCAACTGCGTGATTGACGCAAGGTCAGGCAGAGCAGCCTGGCTGACCTGGACCTTGCCCGCGACGGGCGACACCGGCGCCTGCTGCTCATTGAAAATAAACCCGTGATGAACCTGCGGGTTGTCGGCCAGGAAACTGAACAGGTCCAGCCCTTCGCTGGCCATCGCCCCATTGACGAGCACCAGGTCCAGCGGCTCGCCAGCGTACTCCACCAGTGGAAGGAGCTCGTCGAGGCTGTGCACCGGCGCCACCCGAAAGTAGCCGAGCTGGTTGAACAGCCGCTCGATCCGCAGGCAGTTGAAGTGCTGCGCATCGGCGATCAGGATGCGCAAGGATTTATCCGGCAAGGTGACCTCCAAAAGGATGTCGGTTTCAAGAGGTCGCAAAGCCTACGGAAGACCTCCCTGGGTTTATGTAGGAATATTCCTAAAAATCTGCAGGTTAGTCTGACGCTTGCCAGGGAAACCTTGGCCTTCACTCTGTGGTACTCGGACTCCAGAACGCCTGCACCACCAGGGTCGAGGTTGAGATCCGTGCCACCAGCGCATCCAGTTCATCACCGTCGACCGAGGTGGTCGCCAGGGTGGCTTCGATTTCAATTTCATCCGTGCCGAAGGCGTGCACATCGACATCGCTGGCCGGATAGTTGCTGCGTTCCAGCTCGGCTTCGAGCAAGGCCAGCACGGTTTTTTGCTGCGTACGCCGGGCGATGACATAGACGATGTTGGTGACTTCCGCCGAAATCACGTCCAGCGGCTGACGGTTGATGTTGTTGACGATCGGCCGCAGCAAGGTGTTGGCCGCGAGCACGAACAGCGTGCCGAGCAAGGCCTCGGCCAGCAGGTCGGCACCGGCGCAGGCACCGACCGCCGCCGAGGTCCAGAGGGTGGCGGCCGTATTGAGGCCGCGCACATTGCCCTCTTCACGCATGATCACCCCGGCACCGAGAAAGCCGATGCCGGAAACCACGTAGGCCACGACCCGCACGGCGCCCTCGGCACCGGCGAGCCGGTTGGCCATGTCGACGAAAATCGCCGCGCCCACCGCCACCAGCACGTTGGTACGCAGGCCGGCGGTGCGCTGCCGATACTGGCGCTCGAAACCGATCAGGCCTCCGAGGATGAAGGCCGCGCTGAGGCTGACCAGGGTGTCGAGCAGGGAGGTCAGGTTGAGGTTGTTGATGGCTTGCATGATGAAATCCTTGAAAAATACACGATCCCCTGTGGGAGCGAGCTTGCTCGCGATGGTCTCAAGAGCGCCGCGTTTAGCCAGTAAACACGCGTTATCGTTAACGACCATCGCGAGCAGGCTCGCTCCTACATCTGGCAGCATTACTGCCAGCCAAACCGCCGGATGTAGAACCCCTTCACCGCCTGGGTCAGCGCCATGTACGCCAGCAGGATCACCGGCAGGAACACGAAGTACAGCGATGGCAATGCCTGCAACTTGAAGTAATGCGCCAGCGGGCCCATCGGCAGGAAAATCCCCACGGCCATGATCAACCCGGTCATCACCAGCAACGGCATGGCCGCGCGGCTTTGCAGGAACGGGATCTTCGGCGTGCGGATCATGTGCACGATCAGTGTCTGGGTCAGCAGCCCGACCACGAACCAGCCGGACTGGAACAGGGTCTGGTGATCCGGGGTGTTGGCATCGAACACGTACCACATCAAGGCGAACGTGGTGATGTCGAAGATCGAGCTGATCGGCCCGAAAAACAGCATGAAGCGCCCGACATCCGCCGGCTGCCAGCGCTGCGGTTGCTTGAGCATTTCGTCATCGACGTTATCGAATGGAATGGCGATCTGCGAAATGTCATAGAGCAGGTTCTGCACCAGCAGGTGCATCGGCAGCATCGGCAGGAAGGGGATGAACGCACTGGCCACCAGCACCGAGAACACGTTGCCGAAGTTCGAACTGGCGGTCATCTTGATGTACTTGAGCATGTTGGCGAAGGTCCGGCGCCCTTCCAGCACACCCTCCTCCAGCACCATCAGGCTCTTTTCCAGCAGGATGATGTCGGCCGCCTCCTTGGCGATGTCCACGGCGCTGTCCACGGAAATGCCGATGTCGGCGGTGCGCAGGGCCGGGGCATCGTTAATGCCATCGCCCATGAAACCGACCACATGGCCGTTACCCTTGAGCAGACGGACGATGCGTTCCTTGTGCGACGGCGTCAGTTTGGCGAAGACGTTGGTGGTCTCCACGGCTTTCGCCAGTTCGGCATCCGACATGCGCTCGATGTCGTTGCCCATCAGCAGGCCCTGCTGCTCCAGGCCGACTTCGCGGCAGATCTTCGCCGTCACCAGTTCGTTGTCGCCGGTCAGCACTTTCACCGCCACGCCGTGGGCCGCCAGCGCCTTGAGGGCCGGCGCGGTGCTTTCTTTCGGCGGATCGAGAAAGGCCACATAACCGATCAGCGTCAGGGCCTGTTCATCGGCCAGGCTGTAGGTGTCGCGGCCTTCGATCATCGGCCGCGCGGCAACCGCCACCACCCGCAGGCCCTCGGCGTTGAACGTGGCCGTGACCTGACGGATGCGCGCCAGCAGTTCTTCGCTCAAGGCTTCATCGACTTCGCCGTGACGCACCCGCGAGCACACCGCCAGCACCTCTTCCACCGCCCCCTTGCAGATCAGCAGGTGCGGTTGATCGCGCTCGGCGACCACCACCGACATGCGCCGGCGGGTGAAGTCGAACGGAATCTCGTCGACCTTGCGAAACGCCGTGCCGACTTTCAGTTCACGGTGGATTTCGACGTGTTCGAGCACCGCCACATCCAGCAGGTTTTTCAGGCCGGTCTGGTAGTAGCTGTTGAGGTAGGCCATTTCCAGCACGTCATCCGAGTCGTTGCCCCAGACGTCGACGTTGCGCGCCAGGAAGATCTTGTCCTGGGTCAGGGTGCCGGTCTTGTCGGTGCACAGCACGTCCATGGCGCCGAAGTTCTGGATCGCGTCGAGGCGTTTGACGATGACTTTCTTGCGCGACAGGAACACCGCGCCCTTGGCCAGGGTCGAGGTGACGATCATCGGCAGCATTTCCGGGGTCAGGCCCACGGCAATCGACAGCGCGAACAGCAGCGCTTCGGTCCAGTCGCCCTTGGTGAAACCGTTGATGAACAACACCAGCGGCGCCATCACGAACATGAAGCGGATCAACAGCCAGCTGACTTTGTTGACACCGGTCTGGAACGAAGTCGGCGCGCGATCCGTCGCACCGACCCGCTGGGCCAGCGCACCGAAATAGGTGCTGTTGCCGGTGGTGAGGATCACCGCCATGGCCGTGCCGGACACCACGTTGGTGCCCATGAACAGGATGTTGTCCAGGTCCAGTGGGTTGAGCGTGTCGCGGTCCTGCTGGCGGGGGAATTTTTCCACCGGCATCGATTCACCGGTCATGGCCGCCTGACTGACGAACAGGTCCTTGGCGCTGAGCACCCGGCAATCGGCGGGAATCATGTCCCCGGCGGACAGCACGATCAGGTCGCCCGGCACCAGTTGTTTGATCGGCAATTCGATGCGCTGCGCGTGGTGTTCCTCAAGGTCCCGGCGCATCACCGTGGCCGTGTTGCTGACCATGGCCTTCAGGGCATCCGCGGCCTGGTTGGATTTGGTTTCCTGCCAGAAGCGCAGCAAGGTCGAGAGCACCACCATGGAGAAAATCACGATGGCGGCTTTCATGTCTTCGGTCAGCCAGGAGATGACTGCCAGCAAGGTCAGCAGCAGGTTGAACGGATTCTTGTAGCAGTGCCACAGGTGCGTCCACCAGGGCAGCGGCTGTTCGTGCTCGACTTCGTTGAGGCCGAATTGCTCGCGCAGGGTATCGGCTTCGAACTCGCTCAAGCCGTCGGTGTGACTGCCCAGTGTGTTGAGCAATTGGCCGGTGTCGCTGCCGGCAGCGCTCACCAGGGTTTGCGCCAGGGTGGGCGGGACTTCACGGCTGACCGTGGTGTCGGTGAAGGTTTCCAGCAACGCCAGGCGACGGAAGTGCCGGGCGATGTGGCGGTTACGCAGGAAGCCTGCGAAGAATTCCTTGAGGGTAAGTTTCATGGCTGGTGCCCCTTTGGTCAGCCGGGAAACCGTCGAGCAGGCAGGTCCACGCCTTTGCCGCCGGAACAACCGGCAAGGCAAGGCCTGGCGCGCCGGTCACGAATGACAGGCGTGTCGATAGAGCGGCGGCCACGACAAGAAGTCGAAACCACGCACTGTTCAGTGTCGATGAGAGGGACGTCTGGACATGGCCGGGACAGGCCATGATCAGGATGCCGCTGCTCGCTTGTCGGCGAGACAACGGCACAGGAGACTGCGCGTTATCTTGCCGAGAAAATGCCGGTTACCGAGACCGGCCGACAACTGTCACTCGAACAAGTACCCACTGTGGGTCTCCGTAATGGATGAAAACGCGCGAAGCTTACGCCCCGATGTTTGGAGAGTAAACCCGTTACAAAGTCTTGCCGGGGGAAACGCGGGGTTCTTCAGGAAGGGTTCAGGATTGAGGGTTTTGGGTGATTTCAATGGCCCCTTCGCGAGCAGGCTCGCTCCCACAGTAGTCCTGTGAACACAGGTCCATTGTGGGAGCGAGCCTGCTCGCGAAGGCGGCCTGTCAGGCGCCGAAAAACTTAGCTCGCGGTCGCCAACAACAGATCCACCACCGACCGCCCATGCCCGCGATGCTTGCCATGCTCATACAGCGACCCGGCAATCTCATCGGCACGGATCGGCAGGATCGACAGCAGGGTGTCGCTCAGCCCGTGGCTGGCCTGGCAGAAGCCCTGCATGTAGAGGCCGGCCTTGCAGCGCTCGTCGGTGATCAGTTTGTAATTGCGATCGACTTCGAAGTCACCCAGGTACTCTTCCAGCGGTGCCAGCAGCTTGCGGTGCATCTGCCGCTCGTAACCGGTGGCCAGGACCACGGCGTCGTAGTGACGCACCGAGACTTCACCGGTGGCGTTGTTGCGCAGCACCAGTTCGACGCCGCGTTCGTTGGCGGTGGCCTTTTCGATCGTGGTCAGGGTATGGAACGCATGACGGGCGATGCCCGAGACCTTCTGCCGGTAGAAGATGCCGTAGATGCGCTCGATCAGATCGATGTCCACCACCGAATAGTTGGTGTTGTGGTACTCGTTGACCAGGCGCTCGCGCTCGCTGTCGGGCTGCTGGAACACCAGGTCGGTGAACTCCGGCGAGAACACTTCGTTGACGAAGGGGCTGTCGTCGGCCGGCTTGAGTGCCGAGCCGCGCAGGATCATGTCCACCTGCACCGATGGGAAGCTGTCGTTCAAATCGATGAAGGCCTCGGCGGCGCTCTGCCCGCCACCGATGATCGCAATGCTCATCGGCTGGTTGTTCACGCATGGCTGTTTGGCCATCTGCGCCAGGTACTGGGAATGATGGAACACCCGGCCGTCATCCTTGAGCGCCTTGAACACTTCGGGAATACGCGGCGTACCACCGGCGCTGACCACCACCGAACGAGTGGTGCGTACCTGTTGGTGCCCGCTCGCATCGCGGGAAATCACTCGCAATGCCTCGACCTGATGGTTGTGCAGCACCGGCTCGATGGTCAGCACTTCTTCGCCGTAACGGCTTTGCGCCGTGAACTGCCCGGCAACCCAGCGAAGGTAGTCGTTGTACTCCATGCGGCACGGATAGAAGGTGCCCAGGTTGATGAAGTCCACCAGGCGCCTGTGGGCCTTGAGGTAATTGACGAATGAATAGGGGCTGGTCGGGTTGCGCAGGGTCACCAGGTCCTTGAGGAAGGAAATCTGCAACTCGCTCTGGGTCACCAGGGTGTTGCCGTGCCAGCGGTAGTCGGCCTGCTTGTCGAGAAACAGCACATCCAGGTTGCCCTGGCTCGCCCCGCGCTCTTGCAGCGCAATGGCCAGTGCCAGGTTCGACGGGCCGAAACCGACGCCGATCAGGTCGTGAACGAGGGGCGATGCAATTGCCTGTGTCATTTCCAGTGTCCTCTGGATGTTCCCCGCAAAAGCGGGACATTGAACCTAAGTGACCTGACAGGCCTTGGGCCGCACAACAGGTCGTCTGTTGACTAGGAACGAGGACAATGGAACAAAATTTAACGGGGCTTGATGAATCCCTGGGGATCAGTGGCCTTCCCACTGACGCATCCGCGCACGGCAATGCTTCATGGCGTTGACGATGTGCTTTTCCACCAGCGCACGGGAAATGCCCAGTTGCCCGGCGATTTCCAGATGGGACAGGCCATCGATCTTGCGCAGCAGAAAACTCTCGCGGCACAGCCGTGGCAGTTCCGCCAGGGCACGCTGGAGCATGTCCAGACGCTGGCCGTGATCGAGGACCTTGTGCGGTGAAGGTATGAAGCAGCTTTCTTCGCTGTCGAGTACGTCCAGCGGCTCGGTGCGACGCAAGGCGTTGCGCCGATGGTCATCGACGACCAGGTTGAGGGCGGTGCGATAAAGGAATGCCCGGGGCTGCTCGATCGGTGTATCGCTGGAACGCTCCAGGACCCGCAGGTAAGCGTCATGCACCACATCTTCGGCCACCTGACGGTTGCCCAGCCTGGCGTTCAGGAAACACACCAGCTCGCGATAGTAGTTTTCCAACATGACTCCCGTCCGCACGGGGGTGCGGTTGCTGTCCTTGAGCCGTTTCGGCGACCGCCGAAACACGCAGTGGCACGATAGTGGCAGTTTGAGAAGTGTAATTTATAGTAATTCTCATATAGATTTAAAGTACTGCTTCACCGTGCGCGCTAAATAGTCACCTCCACTGTAGGAGCTGCCGCAGGCTGCGATCCTTTGATCTTCAGCATGATCAGCCACCTCGAAGATCAAAAGATCGCAGCCTGCGGCAGCTCCTACAGGTGTTACGTCGTGTGTCCGGGGCTAAATTCCCGGGGGCTTTCATCGTACTAAGGACAGCTCCCCGTCTCTGCCCGGACGGGCCGATTTCCCAAGGCCGGAACCCTGCATGAAACGCCCCCGACAGACCCGACGCGCCCTGCTTGCAGCACTTTGTCTGATCCCCGTGGTGGCCGTCGCCGCCTGGCAGTTCATCCCGCCGGGCCGCGACCAGTTCACCACCGTCCAGGTCAGCCGCGCCGACATTGAAAGCAGCGTCACCGCCCTGGGCACCCTGCAACCGCGGCGCTATGTCGACGTCGGCGCCCAGGCCTCCGGGCAAATCCACAAGATCCACGTGGAAGTCGGCGACCGGGTCAAGGAAGGCCAGTTGCTGGTGGAAATCGACCCGTCCACGCAACAGGCCAAGCTCGATGCCGGGCGCTTCTCCATCGAAAACCTCAAGGCGCAGCTGCAGGAACAGCGGGCGCAACACGAACTGGCCCGGCAGAAATACCAGCGCCAGCAGAACCTCGCCGCCGGCGGCGCCACCCGTGAAGAAGACGTGCAGACCGCCCACGCCGAACTGCGCGTGACCCAGGCGCGCATCGACATGTTCCAGGCGCAGATCCGCCAGGCCGAAGCCAGCCTGCGCAGCGATCAGGCGGAGCTCGGCTACACGCGGATTTATGCGCCGATGGCCGGCACAGTGGTCGCGCTGGATGCCCGCGAGGGCCAGACCCTCAACGCCCAACAGCAGACACCGCTGATCCTGCGCATCGCCAAGCTGTCGCCGATGACCGTGTGGGCCGAGGTCTCGGAGGCCGACATCGGCCACGTCAAACCCGGCATGCACGCCTGGTTCACCACCCTGAGCGGTGGCACCCGGCGCTGGACCAGCACCGTGCGGCAAATCCTCCCGGTGCCGCCCAAGCCCCTGGACCAGACCAGCCAGGGCGGCGGCAGCCCTGCCAGCACCAGCAAAAGCGGGAGTGCCCGCGTGGTGCTGTACACCGTGCTGCTGGACGTCGACAACGCCGACAACGCGCTGATGGCGGAAATGACCACCCAGGTGTTCTTCGTCGCCAACCAGGCGCAGAACGTCCTCACCGCACCCATCGCCGCCCTGCAAACCGGCGCACAGCCAGACCTGCAGACCGCGCAAGTGGTCGCCAAAAACGGCAGCATCGAACAGCGCAACGTGCGCACCGGCATCAGTGATCGCCTGCGGGTACAGATCCTCGACGGCCTGCAAGAAGGCGATCATCTGTTGATCGGCCCGGTCGACGGGAGTGGCGGCTGAATGCTGACGCCCCTGATCGAACTTTCGGACATCCGCAAAGCCTACGGCGGTGGCGAAGCGCCTGAAGTTCACGTATTGCGCGGTATCGACCTGTCGATCCATGCCGGGGAGTTCGTGGCGATTGTCGGCGCTTCCGGTTCCGGCAAGTCGACGCTGATGAACATCCTCGGCTGCCTCGATCGTCCGACCTCGGGCGAATACCGCTTCGCCGGGGAAAACGTCGCCGCCCTCGACAGCGACGAACTGGCCTGGCTGCGTCGCGAAGCCTTCGGGTTTGTATTCCAGGGCTACCACCTGATTCCATCCGGCTCGGCCCAGGAAAACGTCGAGATGCCGGCCATCTATGCCGGCACCCCGGCCGCCGAACGCTACGCCCGCGCCGCCGCCCTGCTCGACCGTCTCGGCCTGGCTTCGCGCACCGGCAACCGCCCCCATCAACTCTCCGGCGGCCAGCAGCAACGGGTGTCGATCGCCCGCGCGCTGATGAACGGCGGCCACATCATCCTTGCCGACGAACCCACCGGCGCCCTCGACAGCCACAGCGGCGCCGAGGTCATGAGCCTGCTCGACGAGCTGGCGAGCCAGGGCCACGTGGTGATCCTCATCACCCACGACCGCGAAGTGGCGGCCCGGGCCAAACGCATCATCGAGATCCGCGACGGCCTGATCATCAGCGACAGCGCCAGTGAAAACCCGACCGCGCAAAACTCGGCCAACCCCGGTGCGCTACAAGCCGTCGACCTGCGCAAGCGCTTGAGTGAAGGCGCCGAAGCCACCGGCGCCTGGAAGGGTGAATTGGTCGATGCCGTGCACGCGGCGTGGCGGGTGATGTGGATCAACAAGTTCCGCACCGCGCTGACCCTGCTCGGGATCATCATCGGCGTCGCCTCGGTGGTGGTCATGCTGGCCGTGGGTGAAGGCAGCAAACGCCAGGTGATGGCGCAGATGGGCGCGTTCGGTTCCAACATCATTTACCTCAGCGGCTCGGCGCCCAATCCGCGCACGCCGATGGGCATCATCACCCTCGACGAGGTCGCGGCAATTGCCAGCTTGCCCCAGGTCATGCGGATCATGCCGGTCAACGGCCAGGAGGCCGGGGTGCGCTTCGGCAACCTGGATCACATGAGCTATGTCGGTGGCAACGACACCAACTTCCCGGCGATCTTCAACTGGCCGGTGGTCGAAGGCAGCTACTTCACCCACGCCGATGAACAGAACGCCGCGGCGGTCGCGGTGATCGGGCACAAGGTGCGGACCAAGTTGCTCAAGGACGTGGCCAACCCGATCGGCCAGTACATCCTGATCGAAAACGTACCCTTCCAGGTGGTCGGCGTGCTCGCCGAAAAAGGCGCCAGCTCCGGCGACTCCGACAGCGACGACCGCATTGCCATCCCCTACTCCGCCGCCAGTGTGCGCCTGTTCGGCACGCACAATCCCGAGTACATCGCCATCGCCGCCGCCGACGCGCGCAAGGTCAAGGAAACCGAAAAAGCCATCGAGCAATTGATGCTGCGCCTGCACGACGGCAAGCACGACTTCGAACTGACCAACAACGCCGCAATGATCCAGGCCGAGGCACGCACGCAAAACACCCTGTCGCTGATGCTCGGTTCAATTGCCGCCATTTCGCTGCTGGTGGGCGGGATCGGCGTGATGAACATCATGCTCATGACCGTGCGCGAGCGGACTCGTGAGATCGGTATCCGCATGGCCACCGGCGCGCGCCAGCGCGACATCCTGCGCCAGTTCCTCACCGAGGCGGTGATGCTCTCGGTGGTGGGCGGCCTCGCCGGGATCGCCCTGGCGCTGATCGTCGGTGGCGTGCTGATTTTCAGCGAAGTCGCTGTCGCGTTCTCCCTGATAGCGGTGCTGGGCGCCTTCGGCTGCGCCCTGGTCACCGGTGTTGTTTTCGGCTTTATGCCGGCCCGCAAAGCTGCCCGACTCGACCCGGTCACGGCCCTTACCAGTGAATGATCGATTGATGAAGCCGCCACTCAGTGTGTTAACCCTGTGCCTGTTGCTCAGTGCCTGCGGCACCCCGGCCCAGCGCCCCGACAGCGGCATCCAGCCGCCGGCCGCCTGGCAATCGCCGCACACCGCAGGCGCTGTCCATGACAACCAGCAATGGTGGAATCGCTTCGGCAGTCCGCAACTGGGTCGCCTGATCGAACAGGCGCGGCTCGGCAGTTACGATTTGGCCGCCGCCATCGCCAGAGTGCGCCAGGCCCAGGCCGACACGGTCATCGCCGGCGGCTCGCAACTGCCGGAGGTCAAGGCCGCGGCCAATGCTAATCGCCAGAAGCTGATACGGGGCAACGGCTACAGTCAGCTCGATGCCGACAGCGATAACAACGCCGTCGACTACTTCAATGCGAACCTGGTGGCCAGCTACGAAATCGATTTCTGGGGCGGCCAGCAAGCCAGCCGCGACAGTGCGCAATTCAGTCTGGACGCCAGCGAGTTCGATCAGGCCACCGTGGAATTGACCTTGCTCAGCGGGGTGGCCAACAGTTACGCACAAGCCTTGTCGTTGCAGGAACAGAGCCGCATCGCCGAGTTGAACCTGGCCAATGCGCAAAGCGTGCTGAAACTGGTGCAGACCCGCTTCGATTCGGGCTCGGCCACGGCCCTGGAACTGGCGCAGCAAAAAAGCCTGGTGGCGGCGCAGCAACGCCAGCTGCCGCTGGTGCGGCAACAGGCCGAGGAGGCACGAATCAGCCTCGCTGCCCTGCTCGGCCGCCCGGTACAGGCACTGTCGCTGGGTCAGGAACGTTTCGATCAACTGACCTGGCCGGCCATCGACGCCGGGGTGCCCAGCCAGTTGCTCAGCCGCCGTCCGGACATTGCCCGGGCCGAGGCGCAACTGGCTGCCGCCCAGGCCGACGTCACCGTCGCCCGGGCCGCGATGCTGCCCACCGTGACCCTCACCGCCGAAATCGGCTCCGGGGCCGACCGGGCCGACGATATTCTGCGCAGCCCCTTCTACAACCTCACCGCCGGGCTGCTTGCGCCGGTGTTCAACAACGGCCGCCTCGGCGCCCAGCGCGACAAGGCCACGGCGCGCCAGCAAGAACTGCTGGAAACCTATCGCGGCGCAATCATCAACGGCTTCGCCGACGTCGAAAAAGCCCTCAACAGCATTCGCGGACTGGATGAACAGCGCGGCTGGCAGAGTGAAGAACTGAGCCAGGCACAGACCGCGTTCAACATCGCGCAAAGCCGTTACCAGGCCGGGGCCGAGGATTTGCTGACGGTCCTGGAGACCCAACGCACGCTGTATGCGGCGCAGGATTTGAATGTGCAACTGCGCTTGTCGCGGATGCAGGCGAGCATTGCGTTGTACAAGGCGTTGGGTGGGGGGTGGCAGGTTCTTTAATCGTGGTGTCTGTCAGGACGCCTTCGCGAGCAAGCCCGCTCCCACAGTGGATCTTCAGTGAACACAAAACCTGTGTACGACCAAGATCAAATGTGGGAGCGGGCTTGCTCGCGAAGGGGCGGGAACATTCAACATCAATCCCCCTTCTTTCTCGATTTGACGGTCACGCCGTTATCAAGCCTGGTTCTGCTTAGCCTTCAGATTGCGCGCATACCACGGCCGCTGCGGCACTTTGCGGAACAAATCCTTCAGCTTCTTTTCGTCCTCGCCAAAGGTGATGCGCAGCGCCAGCTTCATGGTTTCCGGGTCCATTTCCACTGACTTGCCTGCCTGCAACCCCGGCGTGGTGCTGCAGCCATGGGTGACCGGGCCGAGCCATGGGTCATCGATTTCGACCCAACGCCCCGGTGCAAACCAGGGCACGCCATTGACCTGCAGCCGACTGACCTGCCCCGGGTGGAAGCGCTCATGGGCGCGGAACCAGTCCTCCAGACGATCGTCGATCCAGCCGTGGAAATGCCAGAACACCGGGTTCACATGGGAGGAAAACGGGTCGCCCAAGAAGTCGTTTTCCGCAGCGAACCAGCGCGCGGAAAAGTCTGCCGGATCACGGGCAAAGGGCACCGGCTGACCGTTGGACGGATCACGCGGCACCGAAGCCCAGCGCATGTGCAGCCAGTCGTGCAGGCCCAGTTCAACCTCCGAGCCGAACTGGCCGAGGGTCAGCGTCGACAGGTAACGCGGATCACGGTAGCGCGATTCCCAGACCTGGAAATTGCTGTGATACGTCTCGCCGGTCTTGATGTCACTGACCCATTGCGTGTACTCGTCATCGTCCTCGGCCAACCAGGTTGGCGGCAGCGCGGTGCCGTCGTGGTTGTCGAAGTACCGGGCGAAGCCGGGCCGGTCCCGCGCCAGCTCCGGCTGCGGCAACGGAAAGTGCTTCCAGGACGGCAAGTCCTGCATCGAACGCGCCGTGCCAAGCATGTGCCGGTGCATGAAGAAAAAGTCCACGCCCGAACCGTTACGATCCTTGCGCACACCTCGGCCATCGCGCTCCCTGTCACGCGGACCGGGTTGCCAGCCGAGCCCGCGCAAGGCGCCGCGCTGGTCTTCGGACAGCTTGTGCCACTTGTCCCGGGAGGCATGCCAGAGCTGGTGGAACAAACGGTGCTCCGGCGATACCAGCCAGGCCAGCAGGGCCGGATTGAGGCCGGTGCGTTCGCGCGCTTCAGGGAATACCCGTTTGACGGCAATGAAGCGATTGTCCTGGGCCGTCAGCATCAGCGGACGCTTGAGGTCCAGCACGCGCCCGCTGAGACTGCCGCTGCCGGCGTTAGCGAAACCGGCCCAGACCTCATCCAGGGTCATGTCGAACTCGTACTCGCAACAGCCGCTGGCGCCCAGCAGTCGCCAACCGAGCTGCTTCGGGTTGGCCTCGGACAGATCACCGAGCACCCGGTAACGGGGCTCCTCGGCAGAGCGCAATCGCTCGGCGGTGTCGAGGAAACCGACGACGCCACGACCTTTGTGACCGATGTCGAGAAAGACCTCCAGCCCTTCCAGCGGCAAGCCTTCGAGACCGGCGTCACGGCCTTCGAACCGAATCTGCCAGACCCCGCGCAAGGCATCCGCCAACCGCTGGCCGGCCACGTCCGCCACGTCGAACGAGGCTTCGTCCGGGGTGATCGTCGGGTCCGGTTTGGTCAGTTCGCGATGCCCGTAGTAGACCGCAGGCACGGCGGCACCGGTCAGCGCCAGACCCGCGAGGAACCATCGTCGAGAAATCGTCATTGCCCTACCTGTGTCAGCCATGGAGCAGGCTTTATCCAAGCTAGAACGATTGTTGCCCTGACAAATTTAAAAGCTTCGCGAGCAGGCTCGCTCCCACAGGTAACCGCATTCCAAATGTGGGAGCGAGCCTGCTCGCGAAGAGGCCGGCACAAACAACTAAATTCTCAGGCCAGCCACTCGTTCCCCCCAGATAGCAAAGGCCCCCGCGCCTGATCCCCGACGGCGAACCTGACTGAGACGGCAATGACAAAACCACGTTCGAAAAAGGCTCTTTTCATCGGCTTGCCGCTGGCCCTGGCGATCAGCGCGGGGGCAGGGTTCGCGGCTTGGGACTACTGGTTCAGGGACAATCCCGGCTACCCGGTGAAGGTGATGAAACAGGCCGATCAGCTGCAGGAGCGTATCCTCTCGTTCGACAGCCACATCACCATACCGATGGACTTCGGCACCGCCGGCAACGAAGTCGACAAGGACGGCGAAGGCCAGTTCGACCTGGTCAAGACCGGACGCGGGCGCCTGTCCGGGGCGGCGCTGACGATTTTCGGCTGGCCGGAAATCTGGAACGGCCCCAACGCGCCCCATCGCCCGACCGCCGGTTTCGTCGACGAGGCCCGACACGAGCAGGAAACCCGCTACAAGATCATCAGCGCGATGGTGCGTGACTTCCCCCATCAAGTCGCCATCGCCTACACCCCCGACGACTTCCGTCGCCTGCACGGCGAAGGCAAGTTCGCGATTTTCATCAGCATGCTCAACGCCTACCCGCTGGGCAACGACCTCAATGCCCTGGACAAGTGGGCGGCGCGCGGCATGCGCATGTTCGGCTTCAGCTACGTGGGCAACAACGCCTGGGCCGACTCGTCGCGGCCGCTGCCGTTCTTCAATGATTCGCGGGACGCCCTCGGCGGGCTGTCGGACATCGGCAAGCAAGCGGTGCAGCGTCTCAACGACCTGGGCGTGATCATCGATGTGTCGCAGATGTCGACCAAGGCCCTGGAGCAGGTCGCACACCTGAGCCGCACGCCGATGGTCGCCTCGCACTCGGCGCCGCGCGCCCTGGTGGACATCCCGCGCAACCTCAGCGATGCGGAAATGCAGTTGATCAAGAACAGCGGCGGCGTGGTGCAGATTGTCGGTTTCCCGACCTACATCCGCCCGTTGAGCCAGGCCACCCAGGACAAGCTCAACGCCCTGCGCGCGCGCTTCGACCTGCAACCGCTGCAAGGCCTGGAAATGGCGCTGATGCCGGGTGACCCGGTGATCACCGTCTGGCCCGAGCAGCGTTTCGGCGAATACGCCAGCCAGCTCTATTCGATCCTCGACGAAGAACCCAAGGCCAGTCTCAAGGATTACGGCGACGCGATCGATTACGCCGTGAAAAAAATCGGCATCGACCACGTCGGCATCAGTTCCGACTTCAACGATGGCGGCGGCCTCGACGGCTGGAAAGACGTCAGCGAAGCCCGCAACGTGACCGCCGAACTGATCAGCCGCGGCTACAGCGAGGCCGACATCGCCAAGCTCTGGGGCGGCAATTTCCTGCGGGTCTGGGACCAGGTGCAAAAGTCCTCCCGGCCTGTGGTCCAGAACTGATTTTTCCTTTTGCCAAAGCGAACCGAACCCATGACCAACCGTCGTTCATTCCTCAAGCAGGCCGGCATTCTGGCGGCCGGCATTCCCCTGGCCTCGACCGTGAACCTGCCGGTACTGGCCGCTGCCCCGGCGCCCTTGCCCAAGGACAAATGGGACCAGTTGCGCCAATTGTTCACGCAGGACCCGAACTACCTGCACTTCGCCAACTTCCTGGTGACCTCGCACCCGCGTCCGGTGCGTGAAGCCATCGAGATGCACCGCGCCAACCTCGATCGCAACCCCGGCCTTGCCATGGACTGGCATCGCGGCGAAACCGAACGCCGCGAAGAAGAGGTGCGCGTCTGGGCCGGGCGCTATTTGAAAGCCAAACCGTCGCAGATCGCCCTGACCGGCAGCACCACCGAAGGCCTGGCGATGATCTACGCCGGCATCCACGTGCGCCCGGACCAGGAAATCCTCACCAGCGAACACGAGCACTACGCCGCCAACAGCGTGTTCGAATACCGCACCCAGAAAGACGGCACCCAGGTTCGCAAGATCAAATTGTTCGAAGACCCGTACAAGGTCTCGACCGCCGAAGTGCTGGCCGCGATTGAACGCAACATTCGCCCCGAGACCCGCGTACTGGGCATGACCTGGGTGCACTCCGGCAGCGGCGTGAAGCTGCCCATCGGCGAAATCGGCAAACTGGTGGAAGAGAAAAACCGTGGCCGCGAGGACAAGGACCGCATCCTCTACGTGATCGATGGCGTCCACGGCTTCGGCGTGGAGAACGTCGATTTCCCGGACATGCACTGCGATTTCTTCATCGCCGGCACCCACAAATGGATGTTCGGCCCACGGGGCACCGGGATCATCTGCGCTCGTTCCGACGAGCTCAAGGACGTGACCCCGACCATCCCGACCTTCTCCGAAGCCACGCAATTTTCCACGGTGATGACCTACGGCGGCTACCACTCGTTCGAACACCGCTGGGCATTGACCGAAGCCTTCAAGTTGCACCTGGACCTGGGCAAGGCCGAGGTCGCGGCACGCATCCATGACATCAACAGCTACCTGAAAAAACGCTTGCAGCAGCACCCGTCGGTGGAGCTGGTCACGCCCCTGTCACCGGAGTATTCCGCCGGCTTCACCTTCTTCCGCATCAAGAACCGCGACTGCGAAGAAGTCGCCAATTACCTGATGGATCAGCGCGTGGTGTGCGATGCCGTGGACCGTGATGTCGGGCCGATCATTCGAGTGTCGCCGGGGTTGCTCAATACCCAAGCGCACATCGACAGGTTGATGGAACTGATGGCCAGCCGGCTCTGACCCACCGATTTCAAGGAGCGAGAACCCGTATGAAAAGCCCCCTCAAAAACATCGGCGCCCTGATCCTGCTGGGATTGCTCGGCAGTACCGTGCCAGGCTTGGCCCAGGCCTATACGGCGCCATTACCGGGCAAAGTCTTCAAGGATTGTCGTGACTGCCCGGAAATGGTGGTGCTGCCCGCCGGCACCTTCACCATGGGCACCCCGGACGACGAAGTCGGCCGCGAGCCTGACGAAGGCCCGATGCATGAGGTGACGTTCGACAAACCCTTCGCCATGAGCCGTTACCAGATCACCGCCGGCGAATGGAACCAGTACATGAAGGAAACCGGCATCACCCTGCCCGATGGCGACACCCGCCCCGGCCGCGCGTGCACCAACGGCAAGCCGAGCTACCCCCAGGGCCCGCGCCAGCCGGCGGTGTGCATGAACTTCGCCGAGGTCAGCGCCTACGTCGCCTGGCTGTCGATGAAAACCGGCCAGCACTACCACATCGTCAGCGAAGCCCAGCGCGAGTACGCGGCCCGTGGCGGATCGACGGGCGCGTTCCCCTTCCCGTTCGACCCCGGCACCGAATACAGCATCGCCACCCACGCCAACACCTACGGCCCGACCGACGGCTACAGCTACAGCTCGCCGGTCGGCAGCTACCCGGCGAATGCCTTTGGCCTGTACGACATGCACGGCAACGTCTACGAGTGGATCGCCGACTGCTACCACCCGGACTACGTCGGCGCGCCCACCGACGGCAGCGCCTGGACCGAGCCCGACTGCGACACCCTGCGCATCCGTGGCAACGACTGGGGCGAAGCACCGGTGTTTTCCCGTTCGGGCAACCGCAACGACATCGACCCGCAGACCCGTGGCGACTGGATCGGATTCCGCGTTGTGCGCAGTCTCTAACCTCCCCCCACACCTTGTG
Organism: Pseudomonas sp. GW456-E7; assembly: GCF_059424105.1. Lineage (NCBI taxonomy): Bacteria > Pseudomonadati > Pseudomonadota > Gammaproteobacteria > Pseudomonadales > Pseudomonadaceae > Pseudomonas > Pseudomonas sp. GW456-E7. The sequence goes on from NZ_JBWKZB010000009.1 coordinate 73,316, forward strand.
GGAGCGAGCCTGCTCGCGAAGGCGGCAGCCCAAACACCCCAAGACTCACCCCAAAAAGGAAGTCCCCATGACCAGCACCGCCCAGCACAGCCAGGTAGTCCAAAAGCAATTCGGTGAACAGGCAGCCGCCTACCTGAGCAGCGCCGTCCACGCTCAAGGCACCGAATTCGCTCTGCTACAGGCTGAACTGGCGGGGCAGGGCGATGCCCGGGTCCTGGACCTGGGTTGCGGCGCCGGTCACGTGAGTTTCCACGTGGCTTCGCTGGTCAAGGAAGTCGTGGCCTACGACCTGTCGCAGCAAATGCTGGATGTGGTCGCCGGTGCTGCCGTTGATCGTGGCTTGAGCAACGTATCGACGGTCCTCGGTGCCGCCGAGCGCCTGCCGTTCGCCGATGGCGAATTCGATTTCGTCTTCAGCCGCTATTCGGCGCACCATTGGAGCGATCTGGGTGTGGCCCTGCGGGAAGTGCGGCGGGTGTTGAAGCCGGGTGGCGTGGCGGCATTTGTCGACGTGTTGTCACCGGGCAGTCCGTTGTTCGACACTTACCTGCAAAGCGTCGAAGTGCTGCGTGACACCAGCCATGTGCGCGATTATTCCGCCGGTGAGTGGCTGCGCCAGGTCAGTGAGGCGGGGTTGCACACCCGCAGTACCGCCCGTCAGCGCTTGCGCCTGGAGTACAACAGCTGGGTCGAGCGCATGCGCACCCCTGAAGTGATGCGCGCGGCGATCCGCCAGTTGCAGCAGTCGATGGGCAACGAAGTGCGCGAATATTTTGAGATTGAGGCAGACGGTTCGTTCAGTACCGATGTGCTGGTATTGATGGCCGAGCGATAGAATTTTTCCGGGAGCGCCCAAGGGTGCACCGACTGATGACATGAGGAAAGCATGAGCAAGCAGATTCTGATTCTCCCAGGTGACGGTATTGGCCCGGAAATCATGGCCGAAGCGGTCAAGGTGCTGGAACTGGCCAGTGACAAGTTCTCTCTGGGCTTCGAGCTGAGCCACGACGTGATCGGTGGCGCGGCCATCGACAAGCACGGCGTGCCTTTGGCCGATGAAACCCTGGAACGTGCCCGCGCGGCCGATGCCGTGTTGCTGGGTGCGGTCGGCGGCCCGAAATGGGACACCATCGAGCGTGACATCCGCCCTGAGCGCGGCCTGTTGAAAATCCGTGCGCAACTGGGCCTGTTCGGCAACCTGCGTCCGGCGATCCTGTACCCGCAACTGGCCGAGGCTTCGAGCCTGAAGCCGGAAATCGTCTCCGGGCTGGACATCCTGATCGTTCGCGAACTGACCGGCGGCATCTACTTCGGTGCGCCGCGCGGTACCCGTACCCTGGAAAACGGCGAGCGTCAGTCCTACGACACCCTGCCGTACAGCGAAAGCGAAATCCGCCGCATCGCCCGTGTCGGCTTCGACATGGCCATGGTTCGCGGCAAGAAACTGTGCTCGGTGGACAAGGCCAACGTACTGGCGTCCAGCCAGTTGTGGCGTGAAGTGGTCGAGCAAGTGGCCAAGGATTATCCTGAAGTCGAACTGAGCCACATGTACGTCGACAACGCCGCCATGCAGCTGGTGCGTGCACCGAAGCAGTTCGACGTGATCGTCACCGACAACATGTTCGGCGACATCCTGTCCGACCAGGCTTCGATGCTCACCGGTTCCATCGGCATGCTGCCGTCGGCGTCCCTGGACACCAACAACAAGGGCATGTACGAGCCGTGCCACGGTTCGGCGCCGGACATCGCGGGCAAGGGCATTGCCAACCCGCTGGCGACCATTTTGTCGGTGTCGATGATGCTGCGTTACAGCTTCAATCAGCAGGCAGCTGCCGATGCCATCGAGAAAGCCGTGAGCCTGGTGCTCGATCAGGGCTTGCGCACGGGCGACATCTGGTCGGCCGGTTGCACTAAAGTCGGTACGCAGGAAATGGGTGACGCAGTAGTCGCCGCGCTGCGGAATCTGTAATCTCTCGGGCCCGCTGCCAAATTCAAGACAAGGCAGCGGCCCACATTTCAAGAAGGTGTAGTTGCGATGAAACGTGTAGGTCTGATCGGTTGGCGCGGTATGGTCGGTTCCGTGCTCATGCAGCGGATGCTGGAAGAGCAGGATTTCGATCTTATCGAGCCGGTGTTTTTCACCACTTCCAATGTCGGTGGCCAAGGCCCGTCCGTGGGCAAGGACATTGCTCCGCTCAAGGACGCTTACAGCATTGAAGAGCTGAAAACCCTCGACGTGATTCTGACCTGCCAGGGTGGCGACTACACCAGCGAAGTCTTCCCCAAGCTGCGCGAAGCCGGCTGGCAGGGTTACTGGATCGACGCCGCTTCCAGCCTGCGCATGCAGGATGACGCGGTGATCGTGCTGGACCCGGTGAACCGCAAGGTCATCGACCAGCAGCTCGATGCTGGCACCAAGAACTACATCGGCGGCAACTGCACCGTCAGCCTGATGCTGATGGGTCTCGGTGGCCTGTTCGAAGCGGGCCTGGTGGAATGGATGAGCGCCATGACCTATCAGGCGGCTTCCGGTGCCGGCGCGCAGAATATGCGTGAACTGATCAAGCAGATGGGCGCGACCCACGCTGCTGTTGCCGATCAACTGGCCGATCCGGCCAGCGCGATCCTCGACATCGACCGTCGTGTGGCCGAAGCCATGCGCAGCGACGCGTACCCGACCGAAAACTTCGGCGTACCGTTGGCCGGCAGTCTGATCCCGTGGATCGACAAGGAACTGCCGAACGGCCAGAGCCGCGAAGAGTGGAAGGCCCAGGCCGAGACCAACAAGATCCTCGGTCGCTTCAAGAGCCCGATCCCGGTCGATGGCATCTGCGTGCGCATCGGCGCCATGCGCTGCCACAGCCAGGCGCTGACCATCAAGCTGAACAAAGACGTGCCGATCGCCGATATCGAAGGGTTGATCAGCCAGCACAACCCTTGGGTCAAGCTGGTGCCGAACAGCCGTGAGACCAGCATTCAGGAGCTGAGCCCGAACAAGGTCACCGGCACCCTGAACATCCCGGTTGGCCGTCTGCGCAAGCTGAACATGGGTTCGCAGTTCGTTGGCGCGTTCACCGTCGGCGACCAGTTGCTGTGGGGCGCGGCCGAACCGCTGCGTCGCATGCTGCGGATCCTGCTCGAGCGTTGATCGACTGATGCAATGAAAGAACCCGCGCCTTGAAAGAGGTGCGGGTTTTTTTATCTCTGGCAGTCTGAGGCTTCTTCGTTGTCTGGTCGGCCGTCTTCGCGAGCAAGCCCGCTCCCACATTGGCCTCATGAGCACCGGAGATCAAATGTGGGAGCGGGCTTGCTCGCGAAGGGGCCATCACAGGCACCACAAGGCCCGGCAGAATTGCCTGCATCCCCACCACCCGGTAAAGTGCCGCTCCCCCCGTTTCGCCAGAGGCCAAGCCATGAACCAGTCCATTGATATTGCCGTGATCGGCGCCACCGGTACTGTCGGCGAAACGCTCGTGCAGATTCTCGAAGAGCGCGATTTCCCGATCGGCACCCTTCATCTGTTGGCCAGCAGCGAGTCGGCCGGCAGTTCCGTGCCCTATCGCGGCAAGAACGTGCGGGTGCGGGAAGTCGATGAGTTCGATTTCAGCAAGGTGCAGTTGGCATTTTTTGCCGCCGGCCCGGCTGTTTCCTTGAGTTTTGCTTCCCGTGCGACCGACGCCGGTTGCTCGGTGATCGATCTGTCCGGTGCCTTGCCCGCGGATAAGGCGCCGCAGGTCGTGCCTGAGGCCAACGCTCAGGTGCTGGCGGGCTTGAAAAAGCCGTTTCTGGTCAGTGGTCCAAGTCCGTCGGCTACCACGCTGGCGGTGGTGCTCGCGCCGCTGATGGATGTGCTCGATTTGCAGCGTGTCAGCCTGACCGCCAGCCTGGCGGTATCGGCCCAGGGCCGTGAAGCCGTGAGCGAGCTCGCCCGGCAAACCGCCGAACTGCTGAATGTGCGGCCGCTGGAACCGAGATTCTTTGACCGGCAAATGGCCTTCAACCTGTTGGCCCAGGTCGGCAAGCCGGACGAACAAGGTCATACGCTGCTGGAAAAACGCCTGGTGCGGGAGCTGCGTCAGGTCATGGCGCTGCCTTCATTGAAGATTTCCGTCACTTGCATTCAAGCCCCGGTGTTTTTTGGCGATAGCTATAGCGTGACCCTGCAGTGCGCAAAGGACATTGATTTGGCCAAAGTCAATGCTGCGTTGGAAGACGCGCCCGGTATCGAGCTGGTCGAGGCGGGCGATTACCCGACGCCGGTAGGTGACGCGGTAGGCCAGGATGTGGTCTACGTGGGGCGGGTTCGCCACGGTATCGACGACCTGTCGGAACTTAATTTGTGGCTGACGTCAGATAACGTACGCAAAGGCGCCGCGCTCAACGCTGTGCAGCTGGCTGAGTTGTTGATTAAAGACCTGCTGTAAAAGATACTTTGCAACAATTTGTCGAATGATTCCGCGCGAGCCTATGCTTGCCGGAGTGCTGAAGGCGAGCCACTCTGCGGGGCTTTGCGGGGCATCAATCAAATGATCGCGCGCGACGACCTTCGTCGTTGCACGCAATGCCGTACGGCTGCGGCTATCAATATCTTCTCGCTGGCCGAGGAATGTTCAAACTAAGGATGAGCTAATGGTTCAAGTTCGCAAACTGGTGTTAGCAATAGCGGCCGCCTCGGCGCTGTCCTCCGGTATGGCGCATGCCCTCGGGCTCGGGGAACTGACCCTGAAATCGACCCTCAACCAGCCGCTGGTGGCGGAAATCGAGCTGCTCGATGTCAAGGACCTCACCGCTGCCGAATTGGTGCCGAGCCTGGCTTCGCCGGAAGATTTCGCCAAGGCCGGTGTTGACCGCCAGGCGTTTCTGAATGACTTGACCTTCACCCCGGTGCTTAACGCCAACGGCAAAAGCATCCTGCGCGTGACCTCCAGCAAGCCGCTCTCCGAGCCGATGGTGAAGTTCCTGGTTCAGGTGATGTGGCCGAACGGCCGTTTGCTGCGCGACTACAGTGTGCTGCTCGATCCATCGAAATTCTCGCCGCAAGCCGCCGAGGCGGCTGCGCAGCCCGCACCGACTTCAACCGTCGCTGCGCCGGTCACCGGTGCGACCAAGCCGTCGCAATACACCACCACGCCGCGCGATACCCTGTGGGAGATCGCCGCGAAGGCGCGTAATGGCGGTTCGATCCAGCAAACCATGCTGGCCATTCAGGCGCTGAACCCGGACGCCTTCATTGACGGCAACATCAACCGCTTGAAAACCGGCCAGGTGCTGCGTATGCCGGATCAGGCGCAGAGCACCAACCTGCCGCAACCCAAAGCCATCGCCGAAGTGGCCGCGCAGAACAAGGCCTGGCGTCAGGGTCGCCGTTATGTCGCCAAGCCCGGGGCAGGGCAGCAGCAACTGGACGCCACCAATCGCGCTCGCAGCGATGTTGCTCCGGCTCAAGCGGCCAGCGACAAGCTGAGCCTGGTGTCTGCCGAATCCGGCAAGAATCGTGGCAAAGGACCTGCCGGCGATGCCGTGGCCCTCAGCAACAAGCTGGCGGTGACTCAGGAAAGCCTCGACACCAGCCGTCGTGATAACGCCGAGCTGAAGAGCCGCGTGGCCGACCTGCAAAGTCAGATGGACAAGCTGCAGCGCCTGCTCGAGTTGAAGAACAATCAACTGGCCAAGTTGCAGGCCGAGGGCGCGACTGACGCACCAGGCACCGCAACGGCTCCGGCAATGTCGGCCGAGCTGGCGCCCAATCCGGCTGCACCTGCTCCGGCAGACACTGCGCCTGTGGCCGCGGCGCCCGAGGCAGCTGCGACTCCGGTCGGGCAACCTGTCGAGGCGACGCCGGCCGCATCCGACGATCAGAAATTCAATGAGTTGCTGAGCAATCCGGTGCTGCTGGGCCTGGTGGGTGGCGGTGCTGTCGTTCTGCTGCTCTTGCTGCTGTTGCTGGCGCGCCGCCGCAAAGCCCAGCAAGCTGCCGAGAAGCATCAGCGCATGGCGCGTGCCCTGGCCGAAGAGCAGCCGTTCTCGGCCGATCTCGACTTGCCGGAAAGCAGCTTCGAAGGCCTTGAAGTTCCGTCGCCGAGCGTCAAGCTGGCGACTGCACCGACACCAGCTCCCGCGCCTGCGCCGGTCATTGCCCCCGTCGTGATGACCACGCCGATCGCCGCGCCATTGGTGTCGCCGGCTGCCGAGCGTTCCGATGACGTGCTGGGCCAGGCTCAGTCGCACATCAGTGCCGGTCGCCTGAACCAGGCTGCCGCATTGCTGGAGGACGGCGTCAAGCGAGAGCCTCAGCGCAGCGATTTGCGCTTGAAGCTGATGGAAGTCTACGGCCAGCAAGGCGACCGCGATGCGTTCGTCAGCCAGGAGCGCAAGCTGGTGGCCAATGGCGACAACTTCGCCCAGGTTGAAAAGCTCAAAAGCCGCTTCCCGGCCATGGCGCTGGTCGCTGCCGGTGGCATCGCCGCAGCCGCCGTTGCTGCCGAGCTGGACGCGCAGTACGTCAAGGACCTGTTGCTCGATGAGCCGCAAGCACCCGCGTCGGAACCGACGCCGCTCGAGGATGACCTCGACAGCGCCTTCGACCTGAGCCTGGATGATCTGGACACGATCCAGCCTGTGGCGCCTGCACCTGTAGCGGAGCCTGAAGTGGAGGCTTTGGCGGATCTGGACGAATTCCCGCTGGATGACGATCTGAGTTTTGAGTCGGTGTTGCAGCAACAGACCGAAATCAAGGAAAACCTCGACGACCTGTCGGACTTCGACCTTGACCTGGATCTCGGTGCGCAACCGTCGCCGGCGATGCTGGCTGAAGACGATTTCCTGCTGGATCTGGATGAGGGCGTGAAGGATTTTCCAGTCGCCGAAACCCCGGCTGCTCCTGACGTTGCGCTGGATGATCTGGATTTGCCTGCCGACTTCGACCTGTCGCTGGCCGACGAAATGAGCACGCCGGATGCGTTCGCCGCCGAGCTGGATGATGTCAACGCCGAGCTGGAAAGCCTGTCCAACAGCATCGGTGAGCCGACCTTTACCGAAGCCGACGCCGCACTGGATGGTGATGACGAGTTCGACTTCCTCTCGGGTACCGATGAAGCCGCTACCAAGCTCGATCTGGCCCAGGCCTATATCGACATGGGAGACAGCGACGGTGCCCGCGACATCCTCAATGAGGTCGTGAGCGAAGGCAGTGACGAGCAGAAGAGCGAAGCCAGGGAGATGCTTTCGCGTCTGGCTTGAGTGATCGGTACGTTGTAAACAGAACGGCAGCCCGGTGAGGCTGCCGTTTTTGTTTGGGCGATGAATTGATGTCGTCTGCTGTGGCCTCTGCGCGGGCAAGCCCGCTCCCACAGGATCACACTGTACCTGTGGGAGCGGGCTTGCCCGCGAAGGGGCCGGAACAGTCAAAGGAGATCTCTCTGGTATCCCCGCCCGGTGGCCTTATAATGCCCGCCTTTGGTACATCATCAGGCTGTCCCTCCTTGGCAAATATAGATAACCCGGCCGCCGAAATGGCAGCCGACGGCTTTTTCCGGATCGCGCTGGGCGTTGAATACAAAGGCTCGCGCTACCGTGGCTGGCAGCGCCAGGCGTCCGGGGTGCTCACCGTGCAGGAAACCCTCGAAAACGCCCTGTCCAAAGTCGCCGATTCACCCGTCTCGCTGATGTGCGCCGGGCGTACCGACGCCGGGGTGCATGCCTGCGGACAGGTGGTGCATTTCGATACCCAGGTCGAGCGTTCGATGAAGGCCTGGACCATGGGTGCCAACATCAACTTGCCCCACGACGTCAGTGTCAGTTGGGCCAAGGTCATGCCGGCGCACTTCCATGCGCGTTTCAAGGCCATTGCCCGGCGTTATCGCTACGTGATCTACAACGATCAGATCCGCCCCGCGCACCTGAACGAAGAAGTGACCTGGAACCACCGCCCGCTGGACGTCGAGCGCATGGCCGAAGCGGCTCAGTACCTGCTCGGCACCCATGATTTCAGTGCTTTCCGTGCCGGCCAGTGCCAGGCCAAGTCGCCGATCAAGGAGCTGCATCACCTGCGTGTCACCCGCCACGGCAAGATGATCGTGCTGGACATTCGCGCCAGCGCCTTCCTGCACCACATGGTGCGCAACATCGCTGGCGTGCTGATGACCATTGGCGCCGGCGAGCGTCCGGTGGAGTGGATGAAAGAGGTGCTGGAGAGCCGGATTCGCCGGACCGGTGGCGTGACGGCGCATCCATTCGGTTTGTATCTGGTGCAGGTCGAGTACCGTGACGAGTTCGAATTGCCAGAACGTTACATCGGCCCACACTTCCTGACCGGCTTCTCCGAACTTGGCGGCTGACGCCCTCGAATGCTTTTGTTACCATCCGGGACTTTCCCGGATTTGTCTTGGAGTTGTGTTGACATGTCAGCCGTTCGCAGCAAGATCTGTGGGATTACCCGCATAGAGGATGCGTTGGCGGCCGTCGAGGCCGGGGCGGATGCCATCGGCTTCGTGTTCTATGCCAAAAGCCCCCGTGCGGTGACGTTCCAGCAGGCGCGCTCGATCATCCAGGCGCTGCCACCGTTCGTGACCACCGTGGGCCTGTTCGTCAATGCGAGCCGTTGCGAACTGGGCGAACTCCTCGACGCAGTGGCCCTGGACCTGCTGCAATTTCACGGCGATGAAAGCGCGACGGATTGCGAAGGCTGGCACCGCCCGTACATCAAGGCGCTGCGGGTCAAGGCGGGGGATGACATCGCCGCGGCCTGTAATGCGTATGCCAGCGCCAGCGGAATCCTGCTCGACACCTATGTCGAAGGCGTTCCCGGAGGAACCGGTGAGGCGTTTGACTGGTCACTGATACCGCAAGGTTTGAGCAAACCGATCATTCTGGCCGGCGGCCTGACGCCGGATAACGTCGCCGAAGCGATTGCCCGCGTCCGGCCCTATGCCGTGGATGTCAGCGGCGGGGTAGAGGCGAGCAAGGGCATCAAGGATCACGCAAAGGTCCAGGCATTTATCAAGGCGGTACGCGGTAGCACCTGTTGATGTGACGGCTGGCAGACTGCCGCCGTCCACTGCACTGTACAAAACGGCTGAGGGTCATGGGGTGGTACGCAGGTCACGTTTTGCTGATCCGGCCATTCACTGATCATCGCCGCACACATGAATTTAGCGCTAGGGCATACACGGGGCTGCGAACCAGAGCGTTCGGGCCGCCGGTACTGGAGAAAGAAAGCATGAGCAACTGGTTAGTAGACAAACTGATCCCTTCGATCATGCGTTCCGAGGTCAAGAAGAGCTCGGTGCCTGAAGGTCTTTGGCACAAATGCCCGTCTTGCGAGGCTGTGCTGTATCGTCCGGAGTTGGAAAAGACCCTGGACGTTTGCCCCAAGTGCAACCACCACATGCGTATCGGCGCCCGCGCCCGTATCGACATCTTCCTCGACGTTGAAGGCCGTACCGAGCTGGGTGCAGACCTGGAGCCGGTTGACCGTCTGAAGTTTCGCGACGGCAAGAAGTACAAGGACCGCCTGACCGCTGCACAAAAGCAGACCGGCGAAAAAGACGCGCTGGTGTCGATGAGCGGCACGTTGCTGGGCATGCCGATCGTGGTTTCTGCGTTCGAGTTTTCCTTCATGGGCGGTTCGATGGGCGCCATCGTCGGTGAGCGTTTCGTTCGCGCCGCCAACTACGCCCTGGAAAAACGTTGCCCGATGGTCTGTTTCTCGGCTTCCGGCGGTGCGCGGATGCAGGAAGCGCTGATTTCCCTGATGCAGATGGCCAAGACCTCTGCGGTGCTGGCGCGCCTGCGTGAAGAAGGCATCCCGTTCATCTCCGTGCTGACCGATCCGGTCTACGGCGGCGTTTCCGCCAGCCTCGCGATGCTGGGCGACGTGATTGTCGGCGAGCCGAAGGCGCTGATCGGTTTTGCCGGTCCGCGTGTGATCGAGCAGACCGTGCGTGAAAAACTGCCGGAAGGCTTCCAGCGCAGCGAGTTCCTGCTGGAGCACGGTGCCATCGACATGATCATCGACCGTCAGGAACTGCGTCCGCGCCTGGGCAACCTGCTGGCGCAAATGATGGGCCTGCCGACGCCGAAGTTCGTGGCTGCACCCATCGTTCCAATCGTGGTTCCACCGGTACCTGCCAGCCTATGACCCAACGTACCCTTGGCGAATGGCTCGCCTACCTCGAACAGTTGCACCCTTCGGCCATCGACATGGGGCTGGAGCGGTCGCAGCAGGTAGCGTCCCGCATGGGACTGGGCAAGCCGGCGCCTCGGGTGATTACGGTCACCGGGACCAACGGCAAGGGTTCCACCTGTGCGTTCGTGGCGTCCTTGCTGCGGGCCCAGGGCTTGAAGGTGGGGGTTTACAACTCCCCGCACCTGCTGCGCTACAACGAGCGGGTAACGGTCAACGGCGTCGAAGCCACTGACGCCGAACTGTGCGAGGCCTTTGCAGCGGTAGAGGCCGGGCGTGGCGACACTTCGCTCACCTACTTCGAAATGGGCACCCTGGCGGCGTTCTGGCTGTTCCAGCAATCCGGGCTCGATGCGGTGGTGCTGGAAGTGGGTCTGGGCGGTCGCCTGGACACGGTCAACGTGGTGGATGCCGACATGGCGCTGGTCACCAGTATTGGCGTCGATCATGCCGACTACCTGGGTGATACCCGAGAGTCCGTGGCCTTCGAGAAGGCCGGTATTTTCCGCCAGGGCGCGCCAGCGCTCTGTGGCGATCTGAATCCTCCACAACCCCTGCTGGACAAGGCGCGCGAGCTCAACTGCCCGTTTTTCCTGCGTGGGCGCGATTTTGATCTCGGCGTGACCGATCACAACTGGCAGTGGCGCGGTGTCGATGCGCAAGGGCGTGCGGTCGAGCTGCGCGACCTGCCGCTGCTCGATCTGCCGATGGAAAACGCCGCGCTGGCGTTGCAGGCTTACTTGCTGCTTGGCTTGCCTTGGGTGGATGTGCAGATTATCGAAGCGCTGCGGGCTACGAAGGTGGTCGGTCGTCTGGATCGCCGCGCGTTCGAGTGGCAGGGCAAGCGTTTGAATTTATTGCTGGATGTGGGGCATAACCCGCATGCGGCGGAGTACCTCGCCCGTCGTCTGGCCAGCCGTCCACCGGTCGGCAAGCGCCTGGCGGTGTTCGGGCTGCTGGCGGACAAGGATCTGGGTGGTGTTGTCGGCGAATTGAATGCTAGTGTCCAGCACTGGGCTGTTGCACCGCTGGATTCGCCTCGGGCGCGTCCGGTTGCGGATCTGCACGATGCATTGCAGGGTCTTGGTGCCTCGGTCACGTCATACGGCAGTGTAGCGGCCGCCCTGGAAGGGCAGTGCGCGCAGGCCACGAGCGACGACGAAATCCTGTTGTTCGGATCATTTTATTGTGTCGCCGAGGCCCTTGAATGGCTGGCCCGGCGCTCCACGGAGGAAGCGGCAAATGGCATTGCTGGATAAGGCATACAAGCAGCGCATGGTTGGCGCCCTGGTATTGGTCGCGCTGGCGGTGATTTTTCTGCCGATGCTGTTTTCCCGCCAGGACGAACAGCGCCAGGTGACGGTCGAAGCGCCGGCGGCCCCGCAGGCGCCTGCGCTGCCCCAGGTGCAGGTCGAACCCGTGGCGGTGCCTGAGCCGCAAGCCTTGCCTCAGGAACCCGTGCCGAGCGATGACGAAATCGCCCAGCAGGAATCGGCGGTGCCGGCTGTGCCGGTGGCTCCGGCACCTGCTGTCAAACCGATTACGCCGCCGCCTGCACCGGTTCCGGCGCTGGCCGCCAAGCCAGCGACCGCGCCTGCCCAGCCCATCACGGCGGCACCGGGCAAGCCGGACACCACGCAAAGCCGTGTCGATGCCAATGGTTTGTCGGTCAGCTGGTCGGTGCAACTGGCCAGCCTGGCGAACCGTGAAAGCGCGGAAAAGCTGCAGAAAACCCTGCGCAGCCAGGGTTACAACGCCTACATCCGGACCGCCGACGGCAAAAACCGGGTGTTTGTCGGGCCGCTGATCGAGCGCGCAGAAGCCGACCGGCTGCGGGATTTGCTGAACCGCCAGCAGAACCTGAAGGGGTTTGTCGTGCGCTTTCAGCCGGAACGTGGCTAAAACTATCGCCCCGATATGAAATGCACTGACAATCGCAGCTTACCGATAAGCATGGGCTCTGCTAAAATGCGCCGCCTTATCCGTCTGTAGGCTGCACTGTGCCATTTACCTGGGTTGACTGGGCGATCGTAGCAATCGTCGCCATCTCCGCATTGATCAGTCTGAGCCGCGGCTTCGTCAAAGAAGCACTGTCGCTGCTGACCTGGATCATCGCAGGAGTCGTTGCCTGGATGTTCGGTGGCTCATTGTCCGAGTACCTCGGCGGGTACATTCAAACGCCATCGGCCCGTATAATCACGGGCTGTGCCATCATGTTTGTCGCCACTTTAATCGTAGGCGCAATGATCAATTATCTTATCGGCGAACTGGTTCGCGTCACCGGGCTCTCCGGGACCGACCGATTCCTCGGCATGGCCTTCGGCGCCGCGCGTGGCGGTTTGCTGGTGGTCATCGCCGTCGGGCTGTTGAGCCTGGGGCCGGTACAGCAGGACGGGTGGTGGAAAGAGTCACAGCTCGTGCCAAAATTTCTATTGGTCGCCGACTGGTCCAAAAACCTGATCCTCGGGTGGAGCAGTCAGTGGCTTGCCAGCGGAATCAGCGTACCCGCTGATATTCCGTTCAAGGAGCAACTCTTGCCGATGGCCAAAACGCCTCAGTGAGTAGTGCTCAGTTCAGATCCATTAAGTAGGGGTTGCGTCGCATGTGTGGCATCGTCGGTATCGTCGGTAAGTCGAACGTCAATCAGGCGCTGTATGACGCGCTAACCGTGCTCCAGCACCGCGGCCAGGACGCTGCCGGTATCGTGACCAGCCATGATGGCCGGTTGTTCCTGCGCAAGGATAACGGCCTGGTGCGTGACGTGTTCCAGCAGCGTCACATGCAGCGCCTGGTCGGCCACATGGGCATTGGCCATGTGCGTTATCCGACCGCGGGCAGCTCGACGTCGGCTGAAGCTCAACCGTTTTACGTCAACTCGCCTTACGGCATCACCCTGGCGCACAACGGTAACCTGACCAACGTTGAACAACTGGCCAAGGAGATTTACGAATCTGACCTGCGCCACGTTAACACCAGCTCCGATTCGGAAGTGCTGCTCAACGTGTTCGCGCACGAACTGGCCCAGCGCGGCAAGTTGCAGCCGACCGAAGAAGACGTGTTTGCCGCCGTCACCGACGTGCACAACCGTTGCGTTGGTGGTTATGCCGTCGTGGCCATGATCACCGGCTACGGCATCGTGGGCTTTCGCGACCCGCACGGCATCCGCCCGATCGTTTTCGGCCAGCGTCACACCGACGAAGGCGTCGAGTACATGATCGCCTCGGAAAGCGTTTCCCTGGACGTGCTGGGCTTCACCCTGATTCGCGACCTGGCGCCAGGCGAAGCGGTCTACATCACTGAAGAGGGCAAGCTGTACACCCGTCAGTGCGCGACCAACCCGTCCCTGACCCCGTGCATCTTCGAACACGTCTACCTGGCGCGTCCGGATTCGATCATCGACGGCGTGTCGGTCTACAAGGCCCGCCTGCGCATGGGTGAGAAGCTGGCCGAGAAGATCCTGCGCGAGCGTCCGGATCACGACATCGACGTGGTCATCCCGATTCCGGACACCAGCCGCACCGCCGCGCTGGAGCTGGCGAACCACCTGGGCGTGAAGTTCCGCGAAGGCTTCGTGAAGAACCGCTACATCGGCCGGACCTTCATCATGCCGGGCCAGGCCGCACGGAAAAAATCCGTACGCCAGAAGCTCAACGCCATCGAACTGGAATTCCGCGGCAAGAACGTGATGCTGGTGGATGACTCCATCGTTCGCGGTACCACGTGCAAGCAGATCATCCAGATGGCCCGCGAAGCCGGCGCCAAGAACGTCTACTTCTGCTCTGCGGCGCCAGCGGTTCGCTACCCGAACGTCTACGGCATCGACATGCCGAGCGCTCACGAGCTGATCGCACACAATCGTTCGACCCAGGACGTGGCTGACCTGATCGGCGCCGACTGGCTGATCTATCAGGATCTGCCTGACTTGATCGAAGCGGTCGGTGGCGGCAAGATCAAGATCGACAAGTTCGATTGCGCGGTGTTCGATGGCCAGTACGTCACTGGCGACGTCGACGAGGCTTACCTGAACAAGATCGAGCAGGCACGCAACGATGCCTCCAAGGTCAAGACGCAGGCAGTCAGCGCGATCATCGACCTGTACAACAACTGAGTTTCTACCGGCCCTGAGGGGCCGGTTTTGTATCCGGCTTTTAATTGACGAGAATAGGGAAAGGAGTGACAGCATGAGTCAGGATTGGGATGCCGGTCGGCTGGACAGCGACCTCGAAGGCGTAGCGTTCGATACCCTGGCCGTACGTGCCGGTCAGCACCGTACGCCGGAAGGCGAGCACGGTGATCCGATGTTCTTCACTTCCAGCTATGTATTCCGCACCGCTGCCGACGCAGCCGCGCGGTTTGCCGGGGAAGTACCGGGTAACGTTTACTCGCGCTACACCAACCCGACCGTACGCGCCTTCGAAGAGCGCATCGCCGCTCTGGAAAGCGCCGAGCAAGCCGTGGCCACCGCCACCGGCATGGCTGCGATCATGGCCGTGGTGATGAGCCTGTGCAGCGCCGGCGATCACGTATTGGTGTCGCGCAGCGTGTTCGGCTCGACCATCAGCCTGTTCGAAAAGTACTTCAAGCGTTTCGGCATCGAAGTCGATTACGTGGCCCTGGCGGATCTGTCCGGCTGGGACGCGGCGATCAAGTCCAATACCAAGCTGCTGTTCGTCGAGTCGCCGTCCAACCCGCTGGCCGAGTTGGTCGACATTGCCGAGCTGGCGAAAATCGCCCACGCCAAGGGCGCGATGCTGGTGGTCGATAACTGCTTCTGCACCCCGGCCTTGCAGCAGCCGCTGAAAATGGGCGCGGACATCGTCGTGCACTCGGCCACCAAATTCATCGATGGCCAGGGCCGTTGCATGGGCGGCGTGGTCGCCGGTCGCAGCGAGCAGATGAAAGAAGTGGTGGGCTTCCTGCGTACCGCCGGGCCGACCCTGAGCCCGTTCAACGCCTGGATCTTCCTCAAGGGCCTGGAAACCCTGAACCTGCGGATGAAGGCCCATTGTGCCAACGCCCAGCAACTGGCCGAGTGGCTGGAACAGCAGGCAGGCATCGAGAAAGTCCATTACGCCGGCCTCAAGAGCCATCCGCAGCACGAGCTGGCGCTGCGCCAGCAGAAGGGTTTCGGTGCGGTCGTCAGTTTTGAGGTGAAGGGCGGCAAAGAGGGTGCCTGGCGCTTTATCGATGCCACGCGCCTGATTTCGATCACCGCCAACCTGGGCGACAGCAAAACCACCATCACCCATCCGAGCACCACCTCCCATGGTCGCCTGGCGCCGCAGGAGCGTGAAGCGGCGGGCATTCGTGACAGCCTGATCCGCATTGCGGTCGGCCTGGAAGACGTGGCGGACCTGCAAGCCGATCTGGCGCGCGGCCTGGCTGCGTTGTGATCGAGTTGTCTGCGCCAAACACCGGCTCCAATGGCCGCGTAGCGCTGGTGACCGGTGCTGCGCGGGGCATAGGCCTGGGGATTTCGGCCTGGCTGATCAGCGAAGGCTGGCAAGTCGTGCTGACGGATCTGGACCGGGAGCGCGGGTCGAAAGTGGCGAAAGTGCTGGGTGACAACGCCTGGTTCATCGCCATGGATGTCGCCAACGAGGGACAAGTCGCGCTGGGCGTGGCCGAGGTGCTCGGCCAGTTCGGGCGCCTGGATGCGCTGGTCTGCAATGCGGCGGTTGCCGATCCGCACAACATCACCCTCGAAAGCCTCGACCTGGCCCACTGGAATCGGGTGTTGGCGGTGAACCTCAGCGGGCCGATGCTGCTGGCCAAGCACTGTGCGCCGTACCTGCGCGCTCACAGCGGCGCGATCGTCAATCTGGCCTCGACCCGCGCCGGGCAGTCGGAACCCGACACAGAGGCCTATGCGGCGAGCAAGGGCGGCTTGTTGGCCCTGACTCATGCGTTGGCCATCAGCCTTGGCCCGGAGATCCGGGTCAATGCCGTCAGCCCTGGCTGGATCGATGCGCGCGACCCTTCGGCGCGGCGCGCCGAACCCTTGACCGAGGCCGATCATGCCCAGCATCCGGCGGGCAGGGTAGGGACGGTCGAGGATGTGGCGGCGATGGTGGCCTGGCTGCTGTCGAGGAATGCCGGTTTTGTCACCGGTCAGGAATTCGTGGTCGATGGCGGCATGACCAAGAAGATGATTTACAGCGAGTAAGCTCCGGGTTTGATGTTGGATGTGCTGCTTTCGCGAGCAAGTCGAATCGTCGCACCGCCGCTCCCACATTTGGAATGCATTCCCCTGTGGGAGCGGGCTTGCTCGCGAAAGCGGTCTTGCTGCATTTACATGATTTTGTCTTTTTCAGAAAAACTTCAATCCTGCTATTGACTTAGGTTCGCTACCTGCGTAAATTTCGCGGCCTCGGAGATGCAAACGGGTGATTAGCTCAGCTGGGAGAGCGTCTGCCTTACAAGCAGAATGTCGGCGGTTCGATCCCGTCATCACCCACCACTCCCGAGATACTTGCGAAAGCAAGAGGTAGGCTGAAATGCCTCCACCGACGCGCAGCGGTAGTTCAGTCGGTTAGAATACCGGCCTGTCACGCCGGGGGTCGCGGGTTCGAGTCCCGTCCGCTGCGCCATATCTGCCCCGAGGCCCACTGAACGCCTTGGAGCTACGAAGAAACCACTGGTTACTTCGAGTCGATAGCAAAGACCCTGGTCGAAAGACCGGGGTTTTTTGTATCTGCGATTTGGCTTTTTCTCCTGCCTCGCGACCCTCAGGGTTTCACATATGCCGGCCTGGCGCAGATGCCCGGTAAATCCCGATGACTCTCGAAAATCCCCCTCAATAACCCGCAGCCTTGTTAACCGGCGCCTGCGCGGCCGAAATGCCTGCCTGTCATCAAATAACTCAAGCATTTACCGGGTGCAATTCGCACAAAGGACTTGGATTGCCCGCGCAACACTAATTAGAATGAGTCGCATTTAAATTATTTCTTCGCCCAGGGTTCCTTCAGATGAGTGATGCCGCGATGCCGCCGGAGCAAGCCTTCCACGACCTGTACCGCGACCATCGGGGCTGGCTCGAGGGCTGGTTGAGGCGACGCATGAGCAATGGCAGCGATGCAGCGGACCTGAGTCAGGATACCTTCGTTCGTGTACTGGCCAGCTCTCAGCGCATCGCCGACTTGCAAGAGCCTCGCGCCTACCTGGCGACCGTCGGCAAACGACTGCTGAGCAACTTCTACAAGCGTCGCAGCCTGGAGCAAGCCTATCTCGATGCATTGGCGTTGCTGCCCGAGGACTGTGTGCCGTCCCCGGAGCAACGCTGGATTCTGCTGGAGACCCTGCAAGCCCTGGACGAATTGCTCGATGGATTGCCGGGCCCGGTACGCCGCGCGTTTCTCTTGAGTCAACTCGAAGGCCTGGGCTATCAGGAGATTGCCGAGCGCCTGCAAGTCTCGGAACGCACGATCAAGCGCTACATGGCTCAAGCCTACGAACATTGCCTGCTGGTGGACATGTGAACGGTTCGGCACCTTCGGCCCAGACCCGACAAGTCGTGCGGGCCGCCGCGCAGTGGCTGGCCCTCATGGAATCCGGCTGTGCCAATGAGCGGGACCGGGAGCAGTTGCAGAGCTGGCGCGACAGCCATTCCAGCCATGAGCAGGCCTGGCAGAAAGCGCAGTGCTTGCGTCAACGCTTTGCCGACCTGCCATCGGGCCTGGCCATGGCCAGTCTGGACCGGCCGCAAGCCAGTCGACGCACGGTGCTCAAGCGCGCGGTCGGTGCAGTGGCGTTGCTGCCGACCGCCTGGTTGATCAGTCGGCAGTTGCCTCTGGATGCCTGGGGGGCCGACCTGCGCACCGCCACCGGGGAAAGCAAAAAAGTCCGGTTGGCCGATGGCAGCGCTGTGCAACTGAACACGGCCAGTGCCGTCGATATCGATCTGAAGAGCCGGCGCCTGACACTGGTGGAAGGCGAAATGGCGCTGAACGTGCCCGCGACTTCGCCGCTGACGATCCTCACGCGCTTCGGGCAAGTGACCGTCAGTCAGAGCGAAGTGTGTGTGCGTCAGGGGCAGACGGGCTGCAAGGTGTCAGTGCTTCGAGGCACGGTGCAGTTGCAGCCTCTGCATGGGCCGGTCTTTTCGTTGCGCGGCGGCCAGCAAGTCAGCCTGCAAGCGGCGGGTGCCGGCGCTGTGGAGCCATTCGATGTGCTGGCCCCTGGCTGGCGTGACGGAGTGCTGATGGCGCAGAACCAACCCTTGGGGGATTTCCTGCGCGAACTCAGCACCTATCGTCCGGGCGTGTTGCGTTGGGAGCCAGCGCTGGAATCGCTGCGCATCACCGGCAGTTTTCGCCTGGAAGACACCGATCGCATCCTCGCGCTTCTGGCGGTCAGCCTGCCGCTGGAGGTGCATTCGCGTACGCGTTATTGGGTAACGCTGGTGCCGCGCAAAAATAGTGTTTAACGCGTGTCCCCTTTTTTCGCGGCGCTTGTCATTCAAGGCAAGTGAAACGAAATCAGAGAGATTCTCAATGCCCGCAGTGATGCCTTGCAGTACGCGTCTGGCTCCATCCCGGTTGCGCCCGTTGATGCACTTGAGTCTGTTGTTGAGCCTGAGTGCCTGTCCGTTGTTCATCACTGCCGGTTGGGCAGAAGACGCGCCACGGCGCAGCTATCAGGTGCCAGCCGGTAGCCTCGGCGCGGCGCTGACCCGTTTCGCCGGCTTGGCCGGGGTCAATCTGTCCGTGGACCCGGCACTGGTGAGTGGGCGCACCAGCCCTGGCCTTTCCGGCGACTTCGCGGTGGAAGAGGGCTTTGCCCAACTGCTGCAGGGTTCCGGTCTGCAACTGCAACCGGTGGGCGAACAGGCGTACATGCTGACCCCGGCGCCAACAGGCAGCACCCTGCAATTGGGCGCGACCTCTATTTACGCGACGGCGGACACGGCGCACGGTGATCCGTATGCCGGCGGGCAGGTCGCACGCCGTGGGTCGCAAGGCTTGCTGGGCTCGAAAGACTTCATGGAGACGCCGTTCAGCGAGACCACCTACACCAGTGAGTTGGTGAAAAACCTGCAGGCTCGTACCCTGGGCGACCTGGTTGCCAGCGATCCCTCGGTTCGCGCCACCAATCCGGCGGGTGGGCGGTATGAGCAGTTCACCATTCGCGGAATGAGCCTGTTCAACAGTGATGTCTCCTACAACGGTCTCTACGGCATTCTGCCGACGTACACCATCGACATGGAAATGGCCGATCGCGTCGACGTCCTCAAAGGCCCGAGTCAGCTGATCAATGGCATTTCGCCGCGAGGCAGCGTGGGTGGCGGGATCAACGTGGTGCCCAAGCGCGCCACCGACGTGCCCGTTACTTCGTTTACCGGCAACTACGCTTCCGACAGCCAGGTCGGCGGTGCGGTAGATATCGGTCGACGCTTTGGTGAGGGGGACATGTTCGGGGTTCGTTTCAACGGCGTGAAGCAGTCCGGCGACACCGAATGGGATCACCAGAGTGTTGACCGCGAGATGGCTGTGCTGGGCCTGGATTTTCGCGGTGAGCGCCTGCGGCTCTCGACGGACATCGGACACAACGAGCGTGACACCGACGCCCCGCAGGAGCGCGTACAGGTGGGTGCCAAGGCGCAGGTTCCGCACGCCAGCGATGTTCGCCACAACTATGCACAGCCATGGAGCAAGGCGCGGACCAAGGACACCTTCGGTACGGTGACCGGCGAGTACGATGTCAGCGATTCCGTCATGGTGTACGCCGGTGCGGGTGCGCGTAAAAGTAATCACGACTTCCTTCGGCACGCCGTAGCGGTCACCAACAACGCGGGCGATTTCAGTGTTCAGCCACGTGACTTCACCCGTGACGAAAATGTCCGCACAGCCAACGCCGGGGTCCGCAACTGGTTCCATACCGGTCCGGTGAGCCATGAAATCAACCTGGCTGCCAGCTACTTCTACATGGACTTCGAAAACGGTGGCGCCCGTTATGCCGCCGCCCCGAGCAACCTCTACCACCCTGTGGAAACACCTACACCCATCACGCCCACGCGACTCGATTCTGAGGTGTATACCGAGAACCGTTCCAGCAGCGTGGCGTTGTCCGACACATTGGGCTTCTTCGATGACCAGGTGCTGTTGACCCTCGGCGCACGCTGGCAGCGAGTGCAGGTTGACGACTGGACGGATAATGTCAAAGGCGATACGGGCTACGATGAAGAAAAGGTATCGCCCTCGGGCGGCATTCTGTTCAAGGCCACCGACAAGCTCTCGTTGTATGCCAACTACATGGAGGGCCTGAGCCAGGGCAAGATCGCCCCGTCGACCTCGGTGAACGAGGACGAGATCTTCCCGCCGTTCATCAGTCGGCAGGTCGAGGTCGGTGCCAAATATGATGCGGGGGCGTTCGCCATTACCACTGCGGTGTTCCGGATCAAGCAGCCGGCCTATGAAACCAACGCCACGACACGGGTTTTCGGCCCGAACGGCAAACGCGAAAACAAGGGTGTGGAAGTCAACGTGTTCGGTGAGCCGCTCAAAGGTTTCCGCCTGCTCGGCGGAGTCATGTACATCGACAGCGAACTGACCGACACCACCAACGGCACCTTTGATGGCAACCGCGCGCCCGCCACGCCGGAATACAACGTCAGCCTGGGGGGCGAGTGGGACGTGCCGAATGTACAAGGCCTGACCCTCACCAGCCGCGGCATCTATTCCAGCTCGCAGTATCTGGACCAGTCCAATAACAAGGAAATCGATGCCTGGACGCGTGTCGACGTGGGCGCGCGCTATGCCTTCAAGGTTGAAGAAAAGAACATCACCCTGCGCGCCAATATCGAGAACGTGGCCGACAAGCGCTACTGGAGTTCGGCCGGGGCTTCGGATGACAGCGAGCCTGGATTGACGCTTGCGACTCCACGAACCTACCTGCTGTCGGCGACCGTCGACTTCTGAATCGATTCAACCGTGGAATGCGCCACAGGGATGGGCGCGACCGAGTTGTGTCATGAATCGATTGCAGAGGACCAGAGCATGCCCGGCCTGACTGACCCGCTCAAGAAAGAACAGCCCGACACGCCCTCCAGGCGCACGCTGCTGCGCCTGTCCCTGGGCCTGCTTGCGCTCAGGTTTGCCCCGTCGGCGTGGGCCCGGGCCGACGCTGCGCCGCTGCGGGTGATCACCCTGTTCCAGGGGGCCACGGACAGTGCCGTGGCGCTGGGCATCACACCCTGCGGCATCGTCGATTCCTGGAGTGAAAAGCCCACTTATCGCTATCTGCGCTCGGCACTGGAGCCGGTGCCCCATGTCGGGCTGGAAACCCAGCCCAGCCTTGAGGATATCGCGCTGCTCAAGCCGGACGTGATCATCGCCTCGCGCTTTCGCCATGAACGCATCGCGCCGTTGCTCAAGCAGATCGCCCCGGTGGTGATGCTCGAGGAAGTGTTCGAGTTCAAAAAGACCCTGGCGTTGATGGGCCTGGTCTTGCACCGCCAGCAGCGCGCCGACGAGGTGTTGGCCCGCTGGCAGTGGCGCACGGCACAACTGCGCGAGCAACTGCAGCAGGAATTTGCCGGGCGCTGGCCGCCGACGGTGTCGATTCTGGATGTCCGTGAGGACCATATCCGTAGTTATCTGCCGGCCAGTTTTCCGGGTTCGGTGATCACCGAGCTGGGGTTTGGCTGGAGTGAGGCCAGTCGCGCGGCGAGCGGGGTATCGATCAAACTCACCAGCAAGGAGAGTCTGGCGGTGGTCAATGCCGACATTTTCTTTGTCTTCTTGCGCGCGGAGAAACCGGCAGTGCAGCGAAACTATGAAAGCCTGGTGCGGCATCCGCTGTGGCAGCAAATGCGTGCGCCGCAACAGGGGCAGGTGTGGCGGGTCGACGGAGTGGCCTGGAGCCTGTCGGGCGGGATGCTCGGGGCGAACCTGATGCTCGATGACGTCGCACGGCTGGTCACGGCGGACCTGTCCTGATGAGCAATGGTTTGAAGTTGTGCTGTGCCGCCGTGGTGTTGCTGCTCAGCGGCGTGCTGAGCCTGGCGGTCGGAGCCACCTGGATTCCGTTGTCGCACATTGCCGCCGCGTTCGTGCATCCCGATCCGCTGAGCGTCAGCCATGTGCTGGTGACCACCACACGCCTGTCGCGCACCTTGATGGCGATGGCCGTGGGCGCGAGCCTGGCCGTGGCGGGGGCCTTGATGCAGGCGCTGACGCGCAATCCGCTGGCGTCCCCCGGGTTGTTCGGGATCAACGCCGGCGCGACGTTTTTTATCATCCTGTGCTCCTCGCTGTTTTCCCTGTCATCCCCGGATGCCTGGCTGTGGAGCGCGTTCATCGGCGCGGCCGTGGCCGGCAGTCTGGTGTGGCTGATCGGCAACATGGGGCAGGGCAGTCTCAGCCCGCTGCGCATTGTGCTGGCGGGTGCGGCGATGGCCGCTTTGTTCTCCGCGTTCAGCCAGGCGTTGCTGGTGGTCAATCAGGATGGGCTGGACACGGTGCTGTTCTGGCTGGCGGGCTCGTTGACCGAGCGCAGCCTGTCGGTCGCCGCGCCACTGCTCATCTGTGGCGTGCTCGGGTTGCTCGGCGCGATGTTGCTGGCGGGTCAGGTCAACGTGCTTGACGCAGGCGAGCAGATCGCCACCGGCCTGGGTCAGCGCACCGGTTTGATCCGGCTGCTGATGAGCGTGCTGGTGGTCTGTCTGGCGGGCAGTGCCGTGGCATTGGCCGGCAGCATCGGGTTTATCGGCCTGCTGGTGCCGCACATGGTGCGCAAGGGCCTGTCCATCGATCATCGCTGGTTGCTGCCGGGGTGTGCGCTACTCGGCGCGATTGTCCTGCTGCTGGCCGATACCTTGTCGCGGGTGTTGATCCTGCCGCAGGAGGTCCCGGTGGGCGTGATGACGGCGCTGTTCGGCGCACCCTTCTTCATTCTGCTGGCCCGGCGTGGAGGTCGTTATGGATAAGGTCCTGACCTGGCGCCGCAGCGGTTTTTCCCGGCGGATCAATGTCACTACGTTGTGGCGGTTACTGGCGGCGTCGATGGTGACGGCGCTGATCATGCTTGGCTCCCTGTCGCTGGGCAAAGTCATGCTGTCGCCGTTGGAGGTGCTGCGGATTGTGCTGTCGAACCAGGACGCCAGCCTGACGTTCATCGTCGAGCAACTGCGCTTGCCGCGCATGCTCCTGGCGGGGTTGGTCGGGGCGGCGTTGTCGGTGTCGGGGCTGATTCTGCAAAGCATCATACGCAACCCGCTGGCTTCACCTGACCTGCTGGGTATCACCAGTGGGGCCAGTGCGGCGGCCGTGCTGTATCTGGCGTTTTTCTCCGTGGCGCTGGGCCAACAGTTTCTGCCGCTGGCGGCGATGTCCGGTGCAGGGCTGGCGGCATTGGCGATCTATCTGCTGGCCTGGAAGCAGGGGGCCTCACCGCTGCGCCTGGTGTTGATCGGGGTCGGCATCAGCGCGATGTTGACTGCCGCGACCACCTTCATCCTGGTCTTCAGTCCGCTGACCACGACCCTGTCGGCTTATGTCTGGCTGACCGGCAGCGTGTACGGCGCCAGTTGGCCGGAACCGCTGGCGCTGGGGCGCTGGTTGTTGGGTATCTGCCCGCTGCTGGTGCTACTGGCGCGGCAGGTGAGGGTGCAACAACTGGATGACGCTCTGGCCCAGGGCATTGGCGTTCGCGTGCAGTGGCTGCGCGCCGGTTTGTTGCTGGTGAGCGTGGCATTGGCTGGAGCTGCGATTGCCTGGGGCGGGGCGATCGCGTTTGTCGGGCTGATTGCGCCGCACATTGCCAAGCGCCTGGTAGCCCCGGGTTTTGGTGGCCAGGCGGTGATGGCCGCGTTGGTCGGGGCGAACCTCGTGGTGCTGGCCGACCTCGCCGGGCGTGTCCTGTTTTTGCCGCTGGATCTGCCGGCGGGGATTTTTGTCGCCGTGCTGGGCACACCCTTTTTTCTCTATTTGTTGATTAAACAGCGTCATTAAGGAATTCAACGCATGACGTCGATTGCAAGTCGCGGCCTGACCCTGAGTTACCAGCGCCAGGTCATTATTGACGCGCTGGACATGCAACTGCCCCAAGGCGAGATTTCGGTACTGATCGGCAGCAACGGCTGCGGCAAAAGCACCTTGCTCAAATCCTTCGCCCGGCTACTCAAACCGCAGCAGGGCTCGGTGATCCTCAATGGTGTGGATATCCAGCAAAAGTCCACGGCCGCCGTGGCCAGGGAGTTGGCCATTTTGCCTCAGACTCCCAGCGCGCCGGAGGGCATCACCGTGCGGCAGTTGGTGGCGCTGGGACGTTATCCGTATCAGAGCTGGATGCAGCAGTGGTCGGCTGAAGATGAGGCCATGGTCAACCGCGCGCTGACGCAAACCAGCCTCCAGGCCCTGGCGGACCGACCGGTGGACGCGTTGTCCGGTGGGCAGCGCCAGCGCGCGTGGATCGCCATGACCCTGGCCCAGGACACCGGCATCGTGCTGCTCGACGAACCCACCACGTTTCTCGACCTGGCGCACCAGATCGAAGTGCTGGACCTGCTGCGCGACCTCAACCGGCTCGAAAACAAGACCATCATCATGGTGCTGCACGACCTCAACCTGGCCTGTCGTTACGCCGACCACATGGTCGCGGTGCACAACCGGACGGCCTTTGCCCAGGGGCGGCCCGACGAGGTGTTGACCGAACCCTTGGTCAAAACCGTATTCGACCTCAATTGCCGGATCATTGCCGATCCGTTCTTCGGCACGCCGTTGTGCATTCCCTTTGGCC
This sequence comes from Pseudomonas sp. GW456-E7, assembly GCF_059424105.1. NCBI lineage: Bacteria > Pseudomonadati > Pseudomonadota > Gammaproteobacteria > Pseudomonadales > Pseudomonadaceae > Pseudomonas > Pseudomonas sp. GW456-E7. The sequence continues at coordinate 98,235 of NZ_JBWKZB010000009.1, forward strand.
GGGAATTGCCGCAATGAGTCTGGCACGTCATTTCACCGCCTCGCAGTGGACGGTGTTGTCCGGCGGCTTGCGGCTCAAGGACGGCGACGAGCGCGACCCGTTGCGTTCGCTGATGGCCCGGGACTTGTTGCAGGAAGACGTGTGCGAGCAACTGCTGGACACCCTGGGCCCGGTGATCGGCTCGCCGACCCGGGCGATCACCGCCTCGCTGCTGGGCAAGCGCTTGTCGTTTCTGGCGACCGGCGCCTGTTTGTATGCGCTGTCGGTGTATGACAAGGGGCTGTTGTTGACGCTCGACAACACGCTGATCGAATACGGCCACGATGATGGGCAGTGGACGTCGTCGATGCCCCTGCATCACGGTCTGCCGCTGACCTATGGGGCCAATGAGCGCGAGGCCTGGCGGGAGGCCCTGGTGTGGGGACTGTTCGCGGGACTGCTGCAACCGTTGTGGCACACCTTCAACCGTGTCACCGGTGTTTCCCGGCGCATCCTCTGGGAAAACACGGCCGTGCGCGTGTACTCGCTGTATGAAAAACGCATGGCGAAAATCGAAGACCCGTCAGTGCGCGAGCGCTGTGAAGCGGATTTCAATTGGCTGCTGACACAAGCCGAGCCCGCGTTGTTCGGCCTCGATTACAACCCGCTGAGCCATTTTCGCCGACCGCCGACGCTGGTGGACGACGGGCAGCGCAGCATTCGCTTTCGCCGAACCTGTTGCTTCTATTACCTGGCCACCGAACCCGCTGAATACTGCTCGACCTGCCCGTTGCTACGTCCGGGGAAATGCCGATGAGAGTGCATTTCAGGAGGGCGGGGCAGACGCCTGAGCGATGGCACAGGCGCCTTCCCTTCACAGAAAGTGCGTGACTCAGCCTTGCAAATACACCGCGTGGGTATGGGTGTATTCGTACAGCCCGTGCTTGCCATCCGCGCCGCCGATGCCGGACTTGCGCACACCGGCATGGAACCCCTGCATCGCTTCGAAGTTCTCGCGATTGACGTAGGTTTCGCCAAAATCCAGCTCGCGCATCGCCTGCAGGGTTTTGCTCAGGTCACGGGTGTAGATCGACGAAGTCAGGCCATAGTCGCAGTCGTTGGCCAGGGCGATGGCTTCGTCCAGGTCGTCGATTATCTGGATCGGCAGCACTGGCCCGAAAATCTCTTCGCGCATGATCTCCATGTCGGCGCGACAACCGGCTAAAACAGTGGGCTGGAAGTGGAAGCCATTCGGCAAGTCGGCCACTTGCCCGCCGCTGATCAGGCTTGCGCCCTGGCTCAACGCGGTGCGGACTTTGCGGTTGACGCTGTCCAGCCCCTGGCGGTTGATCAGCGGGCCCATCTCCACGTCGGGCTGGGCAATCGGGTCGCCATAACGGGTCGCGCTCATGGCCGCCGCGATACGCTCGATAAATTGATCCGCCACCTTGCGCTCGACATAGACCCGCTCGGCGCAATTGCACACCTGGCCGCTATTGATGATCCGCGAATCGCGGATCGCCCTGACCGCCAGGTCGAGGTCTGCATCCGCCAGCACAATGGCCGGCGCCTTGCCGCCCAGTTCCAGGTTGAGTTTGGTGATGTTCGGCGCGGCGGCGGCCATGATTCGTGAGCCGGTGTCGACGCTGCCGGTGAAGCTGATCATGTCCACGCCCTTGTGCGCGCTCAGTGCCGCGCCGACTCGGCCGTCACCGCAGACCACGTTGAACACGCCGGGCGGCAGGTCGGTTTCGGCGACCAGCCGGGCAAATTCGAAGCAGTTGTTCGGGGTTTCTTCGCTGGGCTTGATGACGATGGTGTTGCCGGTCAGCAGGGCCGGGGCCATTTTTCGGGCAATCAGGAAGAAGGGGAAATTCCACGGCAGGATCCCGGCCACCACGCCCAAGGGTTTGCGCAACAGGAGGATGTTTTCGTTCTGGCGGTCGCTGGTGATGATTTCGCCTTCGATACGCCGGGCCCATTCGGCCATGTAGTCGAGGTAGTCGGCGGTGAAATTGACTTCGACTTCCGCCAGCCCGCTGATCTTGCCTTGCTCCAGGGTGATGGTGCGCGCCAGGTGCGAGACGTTTTCCCGCAGTTTCGCGGCGATCCGGCGCAAGTAGCCGGCGCGGTCATTCGCCGGTTTGCGCGCCCAGTCTTTCTGCGCGGCACGGGCGGCAGCGAGGGCGCGGTCGACGTCCTCGACGGTCGAGGCCGGGACTTTCGACAGCACGGCGCCGGTGGCCGGGTTGATCACATCGAGGTGGGCAGCGCTGGCCACGAATTGGCCGTCGATGAAGTTTTCGTAAACAGGCACGGATGACATGGTGCGACTCCTTGGCAGATCAGTAAGTGCGTGACGGCGCTTGAGGGGTGGCAGGTTCGCGATAGCGGGCGAGGGTGGCCATGGCGCCTTGGCGCAACAGGCTGATGTCGATGGCCACTGCAATGAACTGGCAGCCCCAGCGCTGGTAGCGGCGGGCGTCTTCTTCGTTGGGCGCGAGAATCCCGCAGGCCTTGCCGGCCGCCAGCGTGGCGTTCACGGCGTGTTGAATCCGCTCCTGGACTTCCGGGTGGCCGGGGTTGCCGGCATGACCCAGGCCGATCGACAAATCCGCCGGCCCGATAAACACCGCATCCACGCCCTCGACGGCGGCAATCGCAGCGACGTTTTCCACGCCGGTGCGCGATTCCACCTGCACGATCAGGCACAGTTGTTCGTGGGCGGTATTCAGGTAATCCGGCACGCCGTCCCAGCGCGTGGCCCGGGTCAGGCCGCCGCCGACCCCGCGGATGCCGTGGGGCGGGTAGCGCATGGCGCGCACCAGTGCCTGTGCCTGCTCAGCGGTTTCGACCATCGGGATCATCAGCGTCTGCGCGCCGATATCCAGCAGTTGCTTGATCAGGTTGGCATCGCCGTTCACCGCGCGCACCACTGGCGCGGTCGGGTAAGGCGCCACGGCCTGCAACTGGGCGAGTACGCCGGGCACGGTGTTGGGCGCGTGCTCGCCATCGATCAGCATCCAGTCGTAACCGGTGGTGGCGACGATCTCGGCGGCGTAGCCGGTGGCGAACCCGGCCCAGATGCCGTACCGGGTTTCGCTGTTGTTCAGTGCGGCCTTGAACGCGTTGTGCGGCATGTTCATCACGAACTCCTTTCTCAGCGGTTGTACGGCCGATGCAGTTGGCATTCCGGGTTGAGGGTCACGCCGAATCCTGGCTGGTCGAGCGCGGACAGGCGCATGCGGCCATTGACCGGCACCGGTTCGCCGAGCAGTTGCGGGTGGAACATCGGCACCACTTCGTCAGCCTTCGGCGCCATCATCAGGAACTCGGCGAACGGGCTGTTATGCCGGGTGGCGACGAAGTGGTAGCTGTACACCGAAGAACCGTGGGGGATGACCAGCGCGTTGTGGGCATCGGCCAGGGCCGAGATCTTCACCAGTTCAGTGATCCCGCCGCACCAGCCGACATCCGGCTGGATGATGTCGCAGCAGCCCATCTCCAGCAGCATGCGGAAGCCCCAGCGCGTGGCTTCGTGTTCGCCGGTGGTCACCAGCATGCCCTTGGGTACGTTGTTGCGCAGGGCGGCATAGCCCCAGTAATCGTCCGGCGGCAGGGCTTCTTCGATCCATTTCAAGCCATGTTCGTGGGCGCCGACCGCCAGTCTGGTGGCGTAGTTGAGGTCCAGGCTCATCCAGCAATCGAGCATCAGCCAGAAGTCCGGGCCGACACGCTCGCGCATGGTCGCCAGTTCTTCGAGGTTCTTGCGCAGGCCTTCTTCGCCTTCGGCCGGGCCGTGGTGCAGCGGCATCTTGCCGCCGATGAAACCCATTTTCTGCGCCAGGTCCGGGCGGGCGCCGGTGGCGTAGAATTGCAATTCGTCGCGCACCGCACCGCCGAGCAGCTGGTGCACGGGCTCCTGGCGGATCTTGCCGAGCAAGTCCCACAGCGCCAGGTCGACGCCGGAGATCGTATTGATGACGATGCCCTTGCGCCCGTAATACAGGGTCGACTGGTACATCTGGTCCCAGATTTTTTCGATGTCGGTGACCCGGGCGCCTTCGAGGAAGCGCGCCAGGTGCTTCTCGACAATGTAGGCGGCAGGTTCGCCACCCGTGGTCACGGCAAAACCGACGGTGCCGTCGCTGGCTTCGATCTCCACCACCAGGGTGCCGAGCACGTTGATGCCGAAGGTACGGCGGCTCTGGCGGTACTCGGGGTATTTGCTCATCGGCGTGGCAATGTGATCGTCGATCCAGTGGCCGTCGGCCTGGTCGTGATAATCCGCACCGCCGCCTCGCAGCGTGAAAGCGCGGACGTGTTTGATGGTTGGAATGCCCATGGTGTGATTCCTTTTGTTAAACGGCGGTCAGGTTTAAACGGTGGCCGGTTTGTTCGAGGCTTCATGGCCGGGCGCGCGTACGCCCAGCACCAGCAACGCGGCGATGACGGTGGTAACGGCGAGCACGTACAAGCCTGCTGCCGGTGAATGGAAAGCGCCTTCGGCCCAGTTCTTCAGGATGGGGGCGATGAAGCCGCCGAGGGCGCCGAACGAGTTGATCAGGGCGATCCCGGCCGCGGCGGCGCTGCCGGCGAGGTAGCTGGAGGGGAAGGTCCAGAACACCGGTTGCACGGCGATGAAGCCGGAGGCGGCAAAACACAGGGCGATGATCCCCAGCAGCGGGTTGCTGAAGGTCACCGAGCAGGCGATCCCGGCGGCGGCCATCAGCAAGGTCAGGCACGCGGTGCGCCGACGTTCACCGGTGCGGTCGCTGTAGCCGGGGATCAGGTAGGCGGCGATCAATGCGCAAATCCATGGAATCGCCGTGACCAGGCCGACCATCAGCCCGACCTTGGTGCCGAGCAGTCCGCCGACCTGGCTTGGCAAGTAGAACACCACGCCGTAGACGCTGGCCTGGATCAACAGGTAGATCAGGCACAGGTACAGCACCGAGGGTTGGCAAATGACGTTGAGCAGGCTGCGGCCGTGGTTCTGTTTATGGCTGTCTTCCTGATCGAGCAGGGTCTGCACTTGCTGGCGTTCCTCGACGGTCAGCCACTTGGCGTCGGCCGGCCGGTTGTCCAGGTACCAGTAGGCCCAGATGCCCACCGCCGTCGCCATCAGGCCTTCAACGGCAAACAGCCACTGCCAGCCGTGGAAGCCGGCGAAGCCGTCCAGTTCCAGCAGCAGGCCGGACAACGGGCTGCCGAAGATGAATGCCAGCGGCGCACCGAAATAGAAGAAACCCATGGCCTTGCCGCGTACGGCGCTGGGGAACCAGTAGGTGAGGTAAAGGATCACGCCGGGAAAGAAGCCGGCTTCGGCCACGCCCAGCAGGAAGCGCAGGATGTAGAAGCTGGTTTCTGTGTGGGCGAAGACCATGGCGGCGGAGACCAGGCCCCAGGTGACCATGATCCGGCACATCCACAGGCGGGCGCCGACGCGGTGCAGGATCAGGTTGCTCGGCACTTCAAGCAACGCGTAGCCCACGAAGAACACCCCGGCACCGAAGGCGAAGGCGGCATCGCTGATGTTGGTATCGGCTTGAAAGGCTTGCTTGGCGAACCCGACGTTGGCACGGTCGAGGAAGGCCATGATGTACATCAGCAGGAGAAACGGGAGTAGCCGCCAGGAAATTTTGGCGAGCAGAGGCGCGGGTAGAGTCTTCATCGCAGTTTTCCTTTGGTAGGGCATTTGTTCTTATGGGGAAGACTGTACGGCCGCTGATCGATGCGTTACAAATCGAATCTAGCTCACAACTGATACCCTCAGGGTATCGATAAAAAAGGCCCGCCATGACCACGCCGATCATCTCCCGCAGCCTGCTCAATCGCCTGCGCTACAAGCATCTGCACATGCTGGTGACGCTCAGCAGCAGCCAGAACCTGCACCGCGCTTCGCAAAGCCTGAACATGTCGCAACCGGCGGCAACCCGCATGCTCCATGAGATTGAAGACATGTTCGGCTGCGATCTGTTCGAGCGCCTGCCGCGGGGGATGCGCCCGACAGCGCTGGGCCAGGAGCTGATTCGCTTTGCCGAGTCGGCCATCAGTGGTCTGGACCGTTGTGCCGAGGACCTGATGGCGCGGCAGCAGGGCGGCTACGGCTATCTGTCGATCGGTACCATCATGGGCGCGGCGCCGGGTCTGGTCATGGATTCGATTGCCGAGATCAAGGCGCTCAATCCGCAGCTGCGGATTCGCATCATGGGCGACACCAGCGACCAGGTGATCCAGTTGCTGGAACAGGGCCGCATTGACCTTGCCATCGCCCGGCGCAATGCCGCCACCGACAGTGAGCATTACGTCTTCGAGCAATTGGGTAACGAACGCTTGCTGGTGGTGGTGCACGCCGGCCACCCGCTGGCCCGGCGCAAGAAACTGGACATGGCGGAACTGGTCAACGGTTGGCCGTGGATCCTGCAACCGGAAACCAGTCCGGCGCGCATCGGCCTGGATCAGGCCTTGCAGCGGTTAGCCTTGCCGCTACCGGCGGACATCATCGAATGCAGTTCGGTGTACTCCATGCAGCAACTGATTCAGCTGACCGACGCGATCATGGTCCTGTCGGAAACCGCATTGCGCGACTATCTTAAAATGGGCCTGGTGGTGGCGTTGCCGGTGGAACTGGATGTGCAGATGGCGCCATTCGGGTTGTTGTTGCGCAAGGGCGAGCACATCAGCCGGGAGTTGGGGTTGTTCATCGAACTGCTGCGTCGAAAAGTCGCGGTTTTTTGATTCCTTGGTCAGTTTTTAGTTTTCCGCGAAGGCATAAGCCTATAAACTTAACCTTTCGGTCAGCTTTGCACTGTCAACAACAGCCCTTTGCATCGTCGAAAAGGGCTTCTGCACGACTCGAGATTTCCAGTACATAACCAGAAGGGCGGACCCATAACCGCCCAGAGGATGATCCATGTCCAACCGTGATATATCCCGGCGCTCGTTCCTTCAGGGCGGGCTGGTAGCGGGTGTGAGCGTGACGCTCACGCCGTTGAGCAGCCAGGCGCTGGCCGCCTTGATGGAAAACAGCGTGACCGTGCCGTCCGAGCAGTGGCTCGGCAACAATGGCAAGGCGCGCGCCCGTAACGATGCCTTGTCCAAGGTCTGCGGCAGCAAGGTCTTTGCCCGCGACATCCGCGCCAAGGACATGCCGGGCTGGCCGCAGCAACAAGGCCACGCCATGCTGCTCAAAACCATCAAGGCCGACCACATTTTTGCAGGCATCGACCTGTCGTGGCTGGGTGCCGAGTTGCAGCCGGACCGCATCGTCACCGCCGAAGACCTGGTCAAGGACGGTATCGTGTTCCCTGAGGAGCACGCCCCGGATCCACTGTTGCCGGCCGGCAAGGTGCCGATGTTCATCGGTCACCCGGTGGCGATCCTGATCTGGAACGACTTCGAGCGTTTCCGTCAGGCCAAGAACCAGCTCAAGTTCAACGACAAGGCGATCCGCTACGGCGATAAAGTGCCGTTCTATGAAGGCGATCCTTACGGCAGCTTCCGCTACGTGCGCGTCGGCGGTGCGACCTCGGCCGACGAAGACGAGTTCGCCAGCCTCAAGGATTCGATCCTGTTCCCGATGCTGAAAAACCGTCGTCCGGTGTGGAACTCCCAGCCGAACCTGCACGGCAACCTGACCGAGCGCGGGCTGTTCTACGCCGACCGCATGAAGCAGCAGATCGATACGCCGCCGGACAACTGGCTGGTGTTCGACGAGCGCTACAAGACCCCGTCGATCGAGCCGGCCGCCCTGGAACCGGACAACGGCAACGGCTGGTACGACCCGGCGACCAAGACCCTGCATTTCGTCGTCGCCACCCAGTGCCCGCTGGAAGCGGCGACCGAGACCGCGAAGATGATCGCGCCGTCGCGTTTCGGCCTGGCCAACCTGAACATGCACCCGGGTTACACCGTCGGTTATGGCTCCAAAGACCACAACATTTTCGTCTACTACGCAGCGCTGGCCGCGTTGTACGGCGCCGGTGTGCCGGTGCGCCTGGCCAACGACCGCTACGAGCAGTTCCAGAGCGGCATCAAGCGTCACCCGTTCGACATTCGCTACCAGTTGGCGGTGGACAAGAACGACCACAGCTTCAAGATCTTCCGCGCTGAAATGAGCGTCGACGGTGGCGGGCGAATCAACTACAGCCCGTCGGTGGCGGCGGTGGGCGCCACGGCCGCGCAATCGATCTATTACATGCCGCAGAACGACCTGCAGGTCACGGCTTACCATTCCCGTGCGGTAGAAGCCGGGTCGATGCGTGGCTACGGCACCCTGCAGAGCATGGCGTCGACCGAAATGATGGTCGACGAAATCGCCGATCGCCTGGGTATCGATGCCATTGAACTGCGCCGCAAGAACGCGCTGCGCTCGGGCATGAAAAACACCCAGGGCGCGATCCCGGCCGGTGCCCTGCGCCTGCACGAGATTCTCGACAAGGCGGCGGTCCACGAGGTCTGGAAAAACCGCGACGCGATCAAGAAACAACGCGAAGCCGCCGATCCGGATAACTGGTACGGGGTGGGTTTCGCCATCTGCCAGAAAGACTTCGGCACCGGTTCCGAAGCGCCGATGGCCAGCATTGAATTCACCGCTGAAGGTCGCATCAGCCTGCGCCACATCGGTATCGAGATCGGCACCGGCATGTCGACCTCGCAGGCCATGGTCGTGGCCGATTTCCTCGGTATCCCGGCGCACGAAGTGAAGACCGGTGAAACCGAATGGAAGGAGTTGCAGCTGATCAGCAGTGGCAACCCGTACATCATGAGCCAGGCCGAACAGGATAATGTCCTGCGCAACCCGCGTTGGGTCGGCAAGGTGGCTTCGGCATCGTCGGCCACCAACTCGGCGTACTACTTCAGCCACGCCACCCGTGAAGCGGCGCGCGTGCTGTTCAACCACGGCCTGTGGCCGGCGGCGATGGAGATCTGGCGCCAAGGTCCTTACGGCGGTCAGGCCAACCCTTACGTGGTGCGCCGCGAAGACGCCCATTGGGTCGACGGCAAGCTCACCGCCAACGGCATGGAACCCCTGCCGTTCGCCATGCTGGCCAAGCGTGTTCACGAGCGCGGCCTGGTGAGCGGCGCCACGGTGCACGGTTTCAACCGCTGGAGCTGGGCCGAGGCCGAGTTCAGCATCGACGGCGTGCGTGAGCGTTTGCCGCTCGACGGCTTGGCCGTGAAGTACGGCGACGGTGCACCGAAAGCGAAGAAGGCGCAGATGAACAGCGCCGGTTTCCATTTGCTGGACCGGCAGAACATCGCCTACCCGGCAACCCAGTTGAACAACGCGGCGGTGACGTACTACAGCCCGGTGGCGACGCTGGTGGAAGTGAAGGTCAACAAGGGTTCGAACGAAGTGTCGGTACTCAACCATCACTCGTGGGTCGAGTGCGGTCGCGTGCTGGTGCCGGAACTGGTCAAGGGCCAGCTCGAAGGCGGCATCGCCATGGGCATCGGCCATGCGCTGATGGAAGAAATGCCGCTGTACGAAGGCGGGCCGGGGGAGGGTGACTGGAACTTCAACCGTTACCGCCTGCCAATGGCGCGGCATGTTGCGGTGTGGAAGCAGACGGCGGAGATCCTGCCGCCACTGTCGCCAAGCGACCCGTCCAAGGGCATCGCCGAAGTGGTGATGATTCCGGTGGTCGGTGCCATCGGCAATGCCGTGGCCCATGCCATCGGTAAACGTGTCCGCGACCTGCCTATCACTTCTGCACGCATCAAGGAGGCCCTCAATGGCTAACCGTCCGCTTCAACTGACCCTCAACGGTCAATCCGTCGGCCCGGTGGACATCCCTGATGACCTGCCGATGATCGACTACCTGCACGAATACAAGAACCTCACCGGTTCGCGCCTGGGCTGCGGCCAGGGCATCTGCCACGCCTGCGTGGTGATCGTCGACAACCCTGACGGCACCAGCGAAGAAGTGCGCACCTGCATCACCGGCGCGCACTATTTCGAAGGCAAGAAAGTACGGACCATCGAAGGCCATGCGACCTGCGACGAGCAGGGCAAGGTCACCGAGCTGAACCCGATCCAGCAGCGCTTCGTCGACGAGTTCGCCTTCCAGTGCAGCTACTGCGCGCCGGGCTTCGTCAATGCCGCGACCGTGCTGGTGGAAAAGCTGCAGCGTCAGCCGATCGTCAAAAGCCAGCTGGAAAAAGTCATCGAGGACAGCCTCGGTCATCACATCTGCCGTTGCACCGGGTACGTGCGCTACTACAGCGCCACCCGCAACGTGCTGACCGATCTCGGCCTGGTCAAGGAGGGTTAAGCATGAAGCCACTATTGTCCCGCCTGGCGCTGGCGGTCGGCCTGGCTGCGCCTGTGTTGCTGGCCCACGCCGATGAGGCGCAGGTCAAGCAAGGCCAATACCTTGCCCGCGCCGCCGATTGCATGGCCTGCCACACCGCGCCGGGTGGCGCGCCCTATGCGGGCGGCCTGCCGATCGTGTCGCCGTTCGGCACGATCTACGGCACCAACATCACCCCGAGCAAAGAGCACGGCATCGGCCTGTACAGCGATGACGAGTTCTTCGCCGCGCTGACCGAAGGCAAGCGCCGCGATGGCGCGAACCTGTATCCGGCGATGCCGTACACCTCGTATCACCTGATGCCGCGCGCCGATTCCGATGCGATTCATGCCTACCTGAAAACCGTCGAGCCGATCGAGCGCGCCGCGCCGGTCACCAGCCTGAGCTTTCCGTTCAACGTGCGCCTGGGCCTGATGGGCTGGAACATGATGTACGGCAAGGACGTGAAGCTGGAGCCGGCTGAAGGCAAGAGCGAAGCCTGGAAGCGCGGCCAGTACATGGTCGATGTGCTGGGTCACTGCGGCGAGTGCCACACCCCACGCGGCTTGCCGGGTGCGATGCAGCAGGACAAACGCATGACCGGCGGCATTCTCAATGGTTATCTCGCACCAAGCCTGCTGGCCACTGACCTGGCGGCCCGTGGCTGGAATCATCAGGACCTGAGCTCGTTCCTCAAGCACGGCATGAGCGCCCAGGGCACGATGTTCAACGAGATGTTCCCGGTGTTCCACAACAGCACCCAGGGCCTGAGCGATCCGGATCTGGCGGCGATGGCGACCTTCCTGCTCGGCGATCAGCCGCCAGCGGCGAAAGTGCTCACCGAAGTGCCGGTGGACAAATTGAGCCCGAGTGCCCAGCGTGGCCGTCAGGAATATTTGAACGTCTGCGCCGGTTGCCATGCGCCGGGCGGCGAGGGCAAGCCGCACATCGCCGTGGCCATGCGTGGCAACACCACGCTGCGCCTGGAAGATCCGCGCAACCTGGTGCGGGTGATCGACGACGGTATCGGTGAGCAGAAATTCTCCGGGTTCGAACACATGCAGCCGATGCCCGGCTTCGCCGACAAGTTGAGCGACGGGCAACTCACGGATCTGCTGAACTACCTGCGTCAGGGTTGGGGCGGTCAGCCCAATGACCTGGCGGTGAACGACGTGCAGACGTTGCGGGCCGATGCGCCGCCGCTCGAGCACAAGGCCCACTGATATGCAGCATCTCGATCTGCAAGTGGTGCGCCGGGCGTTGGAGTGGTCGACGGCCGGTCAGCGCATCTGGCTGTGTACGGTGCTGGCCACGTACGGCTCGGCACCGCGCGCACCGGGTTCGCTGCTGGCGGTGAACGCTGACGGGCAATGGATCGGTTCGCTGTCGGGTGGCTGTGTCGAGGAAGACTTTCTCGAGCGAGTCGCCGAGGGCGCGTTTCTGCAGCCGGTCAGCGTCGTTCGTTACGGCGAAGGCGACGACCCACGCTCGCGCGTCAGCCTGCCCTGTGGCGGGGTGCTGGACGTGCTGGTTGAGAAGCTTGACGCCGAATGTGACGTGCAGGCGCATTTGCGCGAGCTGGAGTCGGCACTGTTGGGCCGACGTCGGCTGATCCGAGAAGTCGATCTGCAAAGCGGTGCGCGCAGCCTGTTCGATGATCGTGAGCAGGGTGTGCGCATCGAGCGTGAAATCGACCGGGTGCGTGTACGTGTCGGCGCGGCCCAGCGCTTGTTGCTGGCCGGCTATTCCAGTGTGGCCCAGGCCTGCGCGGAATTTGCCGTGGGCCTGGGTTTCGAGGTGATTCTGTGCGATCCGCGGGACGAAGTGCTGGAAGGCGTCGTGCTGGAGAACGTGGAGATTCGCCGCCAACTGCCGTCGGTGTTCATCGCCGACGGCGGCTGCCACAGCGACACGGCGGTGGTGGCGTTGACCCACGACCCGCGTATCGATGACCTGGCGATGATGGAGGCGGTTCGCACCGAGGCGTTCTATATCGGTGTGATGGGCTCCATGCAGACCTCACAGAAGCGCTTCGAGCGCTTGCGGCGCATCGGCGGTCTGGGGGAGGTCGAGTTGGGGCGGATTCATGCGCCAATCGGGCTGAACCTGGGCAGCAAGACGCCAGCGGAGATTGCCCTGGCGGTGCTGGCGGATATCCTGCGGATTCGCAGCGGTATCCCACGAGATCGTCTCTAACCCCCAAAACCTGTGGGAGCGAGCTTGCTCGCGATGAGGTCGTAACATCCAACACATCCGTTGGCTGCCAGACCGATATCGCGAGCAGGCTCGCTCCTACAATGTATTGCGTGTCGCTTAGTACCCGAATTTATCCCGCAATCCGTAATACCACGCACCCAATGCCGCAAACGGCGTACGCAGCAACTGTCCGCCGGGGAACGGGTAGTGGGGCAGGTCGGCAAACGCGTCAAAACGCTCGGCCTGGCCGCGCAACGCTTCGGCCAGCACCTTGCCCGCCAGGTGCGTGTAGGTCACGCCATGGCCGCTGCAGCCCTGGGAGTAGTAGATGTTGTCGCCCAGGCGTCCGACCTGCGGCAGACGCGACAGGGTCAGCAGGAAGTTACCGGTCCACGCGTAATCGATCTTCACGTCCTTGAGCTGCGGGAAGGCCTTGAGCATCTTCGGTCGAATGATCGCTTCGATGTTCGCCGGATCCCGCGCGCCGTACACCACGCCGCCGCCGAAAATCAGGCGCTTGTCACCGCTGAGGCGGTAGTAGTCGAGCAGGTAATTGCAGTCTTCGACGCAGTAGTCCTGAGGCAGCAGGGTCCTGGCCAGTTCTTCACCCAGGGGCTCGGTGGTAATCACCTGCGTTCCGCAAGGCATCGACTTGGCCGCCAGTTCCGGCACCAGATTACCCAGATAAGCGTTGCCGGCGACGATGATGAATTTGGCGCGGACCTTACCCTGCGGCGTGTGCACCACCGGATTCGCACCGCGCTCGATACGCACGGCCGGCGACTGCTCGTAGATCGTCCCGCCCAGGGATTCCACCGCCGCCGCTTCACCCAGCGCCAGGTTGAGCGGATGGATGTGGCCGCCACTCATGTCCAGCATCCCGCCGACGTACTGATCACACGCCACCACTTCGCGAATGCGCCGTTGATCCATCAACTCGAGCTGGGTGTGGCCGAATCGCTCCCACAGGCGCTTCTGCGACTCCAGGTGACCCATCTGCTTGGCGGTCATCGCGGCGAACACACCACCGTCCTTCAGATCGCACTGGATGTTGTACCTGGCAACCCGCTCACGAATGATCCGGCCACCTTCAAACGCCATCTGCCCCAGCAACTGAGCCTGCTTGGGACCGACCGTGCGCTCGATGACATCGATGTCGCGGCTATAGCTGTTAACGATCTGCCCGCCATTACGCCCGGACGCCCCGAAACCCACCTTGGCGGCCTCAAGCACCGTGACCTTGAAACCGTTCTCCAGCAGAAACAGGGCAGAGGACAGCCCCGTGTAACCGGCGCCAATCACACAGACATCGGTCTCGACGTCATCCTGCAACGCCGGGCGCGGCGGAACCGCATTGGCCGATGCGGCGTAGTAGGACTCTGGGTAGGGAGTGTTAGCCATCCGGCAGCCTCTGTTTAATATATTTTACGAGTGCGTTGATCCTACCCGAGTTGAAAATCGCCCGCCAGCCACCCGGAAAATCTTCTTTGTACCGGCAAAATTAAATATTTTGCATATTCATAGGGTTAGCGCGAAAAAAGGTGTTGACACCCCTCCGGAATTCCGTAGAATGCCGCCTCACAGCAGGCACGTAGCTCAGTTGGTTAGAGCACCACCTTGACATGGTGGGGGTCGTTGGTTCGAGTCCAATCGCGCCTACCAAACAAAATCCGCTCTGCTGGGCGGTCTGGAAGGGCTCACCGAAAGGTGGGCCCTTTTTTGTTGTCTGGTGTTTGGGCAAACATTGGGAATGTTTTGGGCAAACGACCGCCGCGCTACATCTTCAGGTCGGCTTTCACCTTCATATAAACCACCGCGTTGTCTGGTAGTGCTCGGTCATCTTCACGTCCGCGTACCCCATCAAACCCTGAATGTATCCCTGCTCGACACCCTGCTGCGCGTACAGCCATGCACCGAGCGCGCGGATCTCGTGGAAGGTAGGGCGCTCACCCGCCGGCACTTCCTCGTAAGCCTAGGTGACCCAGGTCCTCACAGTACTACGCTGCGTGGCTCGCTGCCGTGGCTGCGATCAAAGAGCGCTCCCCGCCGCCTGACTGATAGCCGCTTGCCCAAAACGATCAGCGGTCAGACTACCCGGCCGTTATAAACTGGCCGGGTAGTCCGTGAATTATTTTATTGTGCGCTGGAATATTCGTAAAAAGCAGTCGCTGCTAGAGCGCTAGTTTTGATCGGTATTTGAATGCTCGTTCGTTACAAGGTCTACAAGTAATTTTCTTGCGAGGTATTCAGACGCTATTGGCGTAAGGTGTCCATAATCCCAGCTTGTGATGCCTGCTTTAATGTCATTTCCCAAGTAGGTCATGCAGCCATCTTTGTTGCAGAATGCGCTTATTATATCGGCATAAATTGCTCCCGAGTTGGCCAGGCTTTTTTTCAACTCGGTGTTTTGATCCATAACTGACATGTTTAGCCCTAAAAGGGTGCGCCTTGGCGTGTTAATCCATAGGGTTTTCATGATCGTTTTAGGAAGATCAACTGTCCAGTGTGGTGTGGGCCCTGTAAAAATAACGCGCTTGACTCCAGCGTCTTTCAATGCCAGGAAAATACGGCGAAGAGCCGCTGGGTCGTGGTTTTCATTTTGGCCAACAATTACTACGTCTGGAATTAGTTGCTTTATTTGCTTGAGAGCAAACCAGTTTGACTGCGTACAGAAATCTGTGGTTGAAGGGTCCTTGACGTCGGGAGATGCCACACATCCTGAACTGGCGACTTGTAGAACATCCCAGTTTTCAGGCATTTCTTTTCTTAACCCTGAGAAAAGTTGTTGAGCGTGAGAGTCTCCCCAAATAAATAGTGTCTTGCCTTCTGGGAATCGCTTTGTGTAGCAACTGCTGTCTATTTCGGCGACCGGTACATTTGTTGAGTTTCCTTTGACGTACTGGGCTGTATTTTGAAAATTGCACTCGCCACGATAATTCTTGAATAATTCAAGTTTTGCGAAGTATTTTCGCTCTGGTAAAGAGTTTTCAAAATACTCCGCGAATTCCTCTCTGTCTTTTAAGCGAGATTTGAAGCCGCCATTTACGTATGTGGTATATCCAGTGATCCCGAAAAACAGCATAAGAACGATCAGTGCTGTTGTTTTTGTTTTGTTGTAACCGCCAAGGCGCAATGGCCGCTCGACAAATTTATATGTCAGCCAAGACAGGAGTACGGAAGTCACAACAGCCAGGCTCAATGTTGTTGGTGAGACTGTGCTCCCTTCCAGGATGTGAGCGAATGATAGAAGAGGCCAATGCCAAAGATACAGTGGGAAACTGATAAGTCCGAACCAAACGAATATTCGATTGGATAGTACTGTTCTGTTCAACCATGCGTGTGGACCTCCCGCGATAATGAGAGATGCGCCCACAGTTGGCAATAGTGCCCACCAGCCGGGAAACTGGTTGTTCTTGGTGGTTAGAGAAAACGCCACTACAAGGCATGTGAACCCAACAAAGGATTGAATGTTTCGAATAACTGGGCCGCCGACCCCTCGCCATTTCGGGAATGTCTGGCTTTTATACAGGGTCACATAGGCCAGATATGATCCAATTAGAAGCTCCCAAAATCTGGTTTGCGGTGAGTAGAAAGTGCCAACCGGGTCTGACTGCACGCTCATTACGTTTAAGGCAAACGATGTGCCGCCTATCAAGGCGAGTAGTATCAGAGTGTTCAGTCTTATTTTAAATGCGGCCCAGAGTATCAATGGCCAAACAAGATAAAACTGCTCTTCAATACCCAGGGACCATAAATGCAGGAGCGGTTTTGTGTCTGCGCTATTGTCGAAGTAACCAGATTCTGCACGTAGCACGAAATTTGATATGAAAACAGAGCCTCCGGCAATGTGTTTTCCAAGTTGCATGTATTCATCAGCAAGGAGAACAAACCAGCCGAATGCCCAAGTGGCGGCAAGCATGAGCAAGAGCGCGGGAAAAATCCGCCTTACCCGACGGCTATAAAATTCCACGAAACTAAAACTGTTTTTCTCGAGGCTTCCGAAAATGATGCTGGAAATCAGGAAGCCGGAAATAACGAAAAAGACATCAACACCAACGAACCCACCCGGAATCAGGGATGGAAAGGCATGGAACGCGACGACAGACAGGACTGCAATCGCGCGCAGCCCATCAATATCTGGCCGATATTTAGGGTGACTCAGGTGCTTATCGACCGCTGATTGCGGCGATTCGGATAAGGAAGTCATTGTTTTTAGTAGATCCGATTTAATTGAACGCCATATTTGGGCGCCGAGGATCATACCAGCACCACAAACCTTTCCCGCCATCGAGCGGTTTTTTTCGCCTGGAGAAAGCATGCTCATCACCGCGCAGCAGCTGCTGCAGATCCTCCGGAGCGCCCGCCGCCAAGCGGGCGTTTTTGCACCTGCGCGCTCAACGCGACCAGGTATCGCGGTCGTGACCTGA
Organism: Pseudomonas sp. GW456-E7; assembly: GCF_059424105.1. Classification (NCBI taxonomy): domain Bacteria; kingdom Pseudomonadati; phylum Pseudomonadota; class Gammaproteobacteria; order Pseudomonadales; family Pseudomonadaceae; genus Pseudomonas; species Pseudomonas sp. GW456-E7. The sequence goes on from NZ_JBWKZB010000009.1 coordinate 115,135, forward strand.
TCCAGATCGCTGGCCGGGCGAATTACGCGGCGTGTGGCGAAGCATTGGGAGACCTCATCAATCATCCGGAGCTGCTGGAGCAGCCGCAGTCGCCTGCCTCATAAAAGCTCAGAGCGCGAAACCCGTCGCATGAACCAGATGCACCTCCTGCGCTCCAGCGATCAGGTGCATGGGGACGTTCTGTTGTACATCAATGGACGGTACCTCGAAGCTCCCTACAATCTGGAGGTGTCGCTCGCTCAGTTCGGTCGACTCTGCTGCCTTTTCCTTAGCCATTCTCGCGTGGTTCATTGCGATTTCGTTGAGCGTTGACACGTTACATCTCCCGGTGACTGACCAAGCGTATCGCTGGAGTCCTAAAGCATTGATTGAATGGCTGCTGCGTCAGAATTATGTCGTTCCCGCGCTGCTGTGCGCGATCTCTGCAATCCTCAAGCCACGGATGCGGTTGAACTCCTCGTCGTGTTTTGGCAGGCGACGAGTGGCGGACAACGGTGGATGATGATCCGGATTCTTTGCCATTCAGGCGTAAACTAGTGGGGCTGCCTCATTCAAAGGAGCCGCCATGAACGTCGATCAAATCAGCAAACAGGCACCCGTAGACAAAGCCGTTTGGGATCAATACTTCTGCGCTGCATTGATTGCCGAAAGCAATCTGACAGCCCCGGTTGTGGGCGGGGCTACGCACGAAGACAGGCAGAACCTGTTGATCGAGAGGGCTAAAACCCTGGCCGACAAAATGATGGAAAACCGGAAGTAACCAGAGCCCAGCCATCGCGCTGGGCTCTTTGCATGCGGGGTGCGCCGATGCTGGCGATGTGCGCGTTGTGAGTCAGGCGATCAACTCTACCTTGCCGCTCGCCAGGCGATAGATGCCTCCTACGATCTTCAGCATGCCTTTGCTCTGTGCATCGGTCAGCAAGGGCGAAGCCTGTTTCAGGCTGTTGACCGAATTTTTGACGTTCTGCGCGGTGGCGTTTTCCATCAGGCTCCCGGGTTGCTTGAGCACGGCCTCGATGGCCGACTTGAGTGCGTCAGTCAGTTTCGGGATATGGCCGGGGAAAACCGTCTGGTCCTTGACGGCCTTGATACCGGCCTCGATGGCGCCGCAGCTCTCATGGCCGAGTACCAGAATCAGCGGGGCGCCCAGCACGGCAACCCCGTATTCAAGACTGGCCAGGCCTTCCGGGGTGACAAAATTGCCTGCGACGCGGATGGAGAAAAGATCGCCGCGCGCAGTGTCAAACGCATACTCCGGGGCGATGCGCGAGTCAGAGCAGCTCAGCACGGCCACGAACGGATTTTGACCCGACACCAGGGCCTCTCGCTCAGCCTTGAAATCATGAGTCTTGGATGTACCGCTTACATATCGTTCATTGCCCTCCATCAGTCTTTTCAGCGCCATGTCGGGACTGATCACGTTTTGTGGTTTGGGTGGGGCTGACGCTGTTTCGGCTGCCTGGATGATCCTGCCGGGCAGTGTGCCGGTCAGCAGCAGGGCGCCTGCGCTCAATCCGGCAAATTGAAGAAAACGACGACGGCCTGTTGTGTTTGAAGCAGAGCTTGAATCACATGATTCACACATGATTTTGTTTACTCAGTTCAATGCGGTGAGAGTGAGTTGCTGTTGGGGCTGGGACTGCCACGGTAGCTCAATGCCAGCGCAGTGGAGTCTAGTTGGTCTGTCATTTTGTGTTCCGGGCAATGTCCAGGGATGCCGTGCAAGCAGCCATTTCATGGGCTACTACTGTCAGGCTCATACAACTTCGACCTGACAGGAGTTTCTCGATGCTGACTCATTGGTTTCTGGCGGCGGTTCACCTTTTGGCGGTTGCCTTGGGATTCTGGGCGGTGCTGGTTCGAGGCACGGCTTTTCGGCGCTTGGCCGACGGGGCAAGAGAGGTGCGCAGTGTCCTGATAGCGGACAATATCTGGGGTATTTCGGCTGTCGTGTTACTGATCAGCGGGGGGATGCGAGCCTTTGGCGGGTACGAGAAGGGCACGGACTATTACCTGCATCAGCCGCTGTTTCATCTGAAGATGACGCTGTTCGTGCTGATCTTGCTGCTGGAGATTGCGCCCATGGTGACGTTGATCAAATGGCGGATAGCGCTGGGCCGTAAAGCCGCCTTCGATACCGGCCGTGCGAAGCTGTTTGCACGGATCAGTCATGTCGAGGCATTGCTGGTGCTGTTGATGGTGGTGGCGGCGACCGGCATGGCGCGCGGGGTGATGTTTGGTTGATCACGCAGCGAACGCGTCCTTCCCCAGGATAAACAAGAAATGTCTGACAGCCAGGGCCTTGAGCTTGTCGCTAGTATCGACCCCTGAAAGCTTGCGTGGGAAAGCGTGCGGAAGCGATGCGATGCTGAATCTTTAGCCAGCCGTGGTTGCGCATTCAACGGGCTGGCTACTGACTGCAACAGAATTCAGGATTGCGGCTTTTCCGGGGCGGTCAGGCCGGCCTGAATGCGCTGATAAATTTCTTCACGGTGCACTGCAACGTCCTTGGGAGCGTTGATGCCGATCCTGACTTGCTGGCCGCTTACGCCCAGGATGGTGATCGTAATGTCATCACCGATATTAATGCTTTCACCGACTTTGCGGGTGAGTATCAGCATGGTCTTCTCCTTGATTGCTTCGTGGGGCACCTGATTCGGACAGTGCAGAGGTCGGTGGTATGTATAGATTAGTGCGAAGTCTCACAGTTTGGGTGCCTCTTTCTGACGCGCAGATGTGGCATTAATTCCCAAGGCGTAACTATACAGAGGCCGCCACCATGATTCTCGTTGTTTTGAGCCCATTTTACGGCACTCGTGAAGTATTCATGGATGTTAAAATCTGCGCTTTAAGCATTTAGAGGGAAACGCCGTGCACAAAATGGTCTTGGTATTCGCGATGTTGGCACTGGCGGGATGTGGTGAGGGCGGCAGTGTGGATGCGCCGAAGCCTAAGCCGGCCATGGCTGCCGTACCCGCGGCAGTGTCCGGCCCGCAATGGGATCTTGAAGTGCGAGGTGAGACCCCTCAGGCGGTCAGCGATTTGAGTGGCTGGCTGATCGAGCACAGCTTCATGTCCAGCGTCGTCAAGGAAAATGGCAATACGCGAATCCTGATGGGGCCGTTCAGTTCGAAAGCCGAGGCCGAAGCCAAGCAGGATGAAGTCCGTGCGGCGCTCACTCGCGCCAAGAAACAGAACATCGAATTGCTGGTGCTTGAGCGTCCGGCCGCTCAATAACGTTCGGCAGCGAAGGTGTTGGGCAAACAAAAAGGCCTCGGGGTTTAGCCTCGAGGCCTTTTTTGTTTCAGATGTCGCCTGGATTCAGCCGCAGGCCTTCATGTCCACCGGGCCGACGAACTCGTTGCCGCGTCCCATGACGCACCCCACGCTCTGGTTGCGTTGACGCTCCCAGGCCTGTACGGGATAGGTTTTGTCCCAGGCTTCGTACAGTTGCCGATCCTGTTTCGACAGGCGCAAGCCATACTGCTTGCTCATGTAGAAGTAGGTCCGGGCGATCATGCCGCGAATGGAAGGGCGGGGCATGACTTTCTTGGCCTTGAAGTCGACTTGGGTCAGGCACGAACCATACTGTCCCGACTGTTCGGGCAGCCAACCGAAACTGAAGTTGCTGCGATCGCCATTGACCTCGCCAATGCTGGGTACCAGGTTGTGCAAGTCAGCTTCGGCCTTCTGGTAAACCGGATCGTAGCGGGTGCAGTTCTTGCGACCGCCTTCTTGCCAACACTGGCGTTGATGACCGATCTGCCAGGCCGGAACGATGTGCTCCCACTCGATGCGGGATGCGCGCTTGGCATTTTTACGCGGCACATAACCGCAGGCGGCAAGGTTCACCCGGTTGCCGGTGTACTTGCAGCCACAGTAAAACTCGGTGGATTGGGGCGCGTAGAGTTTCCACGCGACCTTTTTCGCTTCGGTGAAGGTACGTGGAGCGTCGGCTTGCGCAGCCATGGCAAAAAACACAAAAAACAAAGCAAACCAGCGGGCACTCATCAACTCAATCTTCCTTCGGCACAACCCAGAAAATCTGCACGCCGCCATCGTCGCGATAAGCGAGGGTGACGTTGTCGTTCTCGTCGATTTCTTCCAGCAAGCGTTCCCATTCATCCACCGGCTCGTCAGGCAGGCGGAAGATCAGTGCTGCCCGGGCCTTTTGTGCAGTGGGGGAGTTGATGATTTTCTGAACGCGCAGGCCCATGCGTACATAGGTGTCAGGAGAGGCAGAGGTAGTGTCCACGGGATTATCCTTATTAAGCTGTACGTGCATACAGTATTTAACTGTAGGCAATTTCGCAACTGCTTAAAAATCAAGAAAATCCTCTGACAGCGGTTTGTTCCATTTGGTGTAAGGCGCAGGGAGTTTTTTTATCAGAACGAGTGGCGCCAATCGCCAGGACTGGAGAATGGCGCACAGGGTGCCCGACCGGATCGGTCGGGCGAGGGCGAATCAGTATTCCCAGAACATCCGCTGCAGCTCTTTGCTGTCATTGGTCTTGGTCAGCGCGACCATCGCCAGGATCCGGGCCTTTTGCGGGTTCAGGTCGTGGGCCACGACCCAGTCGTATTTATCGTCAGGCTGTTCGGCGTTGCGCAATACGAAGCCGCCGGCGTTGACATGGGAGGAGCGAATGATCTGCACGCCGTCCTTGCGCAGGGCTTGCAGGGTCGGGACCACACGAGACGATACCGAGCCATTGCCGGTGCCGGCGTGGATGATGGCTTTGGCGCCTGATTGAGCGAGGGCCTTGTAGGCGGTGTCGCTGACATTGCCGTAGGAATAGGCGATCTCGACGTCAGGCAGGCTCTTGATGGTCTTGATGTCGAATTCGGAATCCATGGTGTGGCGCTTGGCTGGCAAACGGAACCAGTAGGATTTGCCTTCTACCACCATGCCCAGCGGACCCCAGGGGCTTTTGAACGCTTCGGTCTTGATGTTGATCATTTTGCTGACGTCGCGACCCGACTGGATTTCATCGTTCATGGTCACCAGCACGCCTTTGCCTCGCGCATCCTTGCTGCTGGCCACGGCCACTGCGTTGTACAGGTTGAGCATGCCATCAGCGGACATCGCGGTGCCCGGGCGCATGGAGCCCACGACAATGATCGGCTTATCGGTTTTTTCCACCAGGTTCAGGAAATACGCGGTTTCTTCCAGGGTGTCGGTGCCGTGGGTGATCACGATGCCATCGACGTCTTTGCTGTCGGCCAGTTCGGCTACGCGGCGGCCCAGTTGCAGCAGGTTTTCGTTGGTGATGCTTTCGGAAGCGATTTGCATGACCTGTTCGCCACGAACGTTGGCCACCTGGCTCAGTTCTGGAACGCCGGCGATCAATTGTTCAATGCCGACTTTCGCCGCTTGGTAGGTCGCGCTGTTGGCAGCGCTGGCGCCGGCGCCGGCAATGGTGCCACCGGTGGCCAGGATCACCACGTTGGCCAGTTTTTGTTGGGTTTCGGCTTCTTTGGCCTGAAGGGCGGTCGGCAGAAGCAGCAGCAGGGCCAAGGCGCCCGGAACAAAGGTCTTGAGTGCAGATGTCATTATTTTTCTCTTCTAGTTGTGAGACGGTGCAGATGCAGGTTCATCTAGATACGCCCCGGGCGAATCTGAGCGCCGGAGGTGCGAGGAGGAGAGCAGGATCTGTACCAGTAATACCTTGAATCGAAAAACACGCGTAACTTAATGATTTGTAACGGTATTGCAGTTTGTGTCCGGAGGCGGTTCCGGGGGCGGGCGTCCGGATTGCCGAACATGTTTAACTTTTGCGTTCGGCTCTCCGATACGGATGGCCGTCCTGTTGAAGATTCCTGTTTAAAATTCAAGGGCGTCAAATCGTCGTTAACGACTAAAGAAAAGCGCGTGTCGGTCGATGCTCCTTCAAGGGATCTATTTCTGCAGGAGTTCACATGTCGTTATCTATTGGTTTCCCGAATGCCGCGGGCATCACCATCGGGGGGAAGTCTGCGGCGACCGTTCGTGCCTTGGGCGATGCAACAGAGGATGCGGCTGCCAAAGCGCTGGGAGTAAAGGAAGGCGACGGCACCCAGGTTAAAACCGGTCCGGTAGGCCTGGGTGAAAGTGCCGGCGCAAAGGCCGAATCGGAAACCAGCGATAACACCAGTGTTGCGGTGAAGGTCCTGCTCAAGCGCCTGAAAGAGTTGCAGCAGCAATTGCGTGAGCAACAGCAGCAATTGGCCCAGGCCCAGGCGGCGTCCTATCCGACCCCGGAAGCCAAGACCACCGCGGTAACGGCCATTCAGGGGCAGGTCGCCCAAACCAACGGCGCCATCCTGCAGGTGAGCGCGAGTCTGATCAAAGAGATGGCCAAGGGTTCCGGCACGGGATCGGTGATCAACACCACGGCATGAACTGAATGCCGTTTTTCGCCAATCCTCTCTGAAAGCACTTTTCAGGACGTTGACAAATACCGGCAGGATTCGCATAGTCTGGGTCACGCAAACGTTTGCGCGACCCGCTGTAATGGCTTTCCATCACAGTGGGTCGTGAAGCTTACGCCGGCGCAAGCGTTGCTCACAATAATCATAAGATCGGAGTGAACCCATGAAGCTGCCATTCGCTGGACGTCTTCTCGCTGTCGCTGTGCTGGCTGCCGCATCCGCTGCACTGCCTGTCTCCTCTGCCTTCGCTGAAACCACAGAAAAACCGAAAGTCGCACTGGTCATGAAATCCCTGGCCAACGAGTTTTTCCTGACCATGGAAGACGGCGCCAAGGCCTATCAGAAAGATCACTCCGGCGAATTCGAGCTGATCTCCAACGGCATCAAGGATGAAACCGACACTGCCGGCCAGACGCGGATCGTCGAGCAGATGATCCTGGCCAAGGTCAATGCGCTGGTGATCGCGCCCGCAGATTCCAAGGCCATGGTGCCGGTGATCAAGAAAGCCATCGATGCCGGTATCACCGTGATCAACATCGACAACCAGCTGGACCCCGCGGTCGTCAAAAGCAAAAACATCAGTGTTCCGTTCGTAGGCCCGGACAACCGCAAGGGCGCACGCCTGGTCGGCGATTACCTGGCCAAACAACTGAAGGCCGGTGACGAAGTCGGCATCATCGAAGGTGTGTCCACCACCACCAATGCCCAGCAGCGCACGGCAGGTTTCAAGGATGCGATGGAGGCGGCGCAGATCAAGGTCGTGTCGTTGCAATCCGGTGATTGGGAAATCGACAAAGGCAACAAGGTGGCCGCCTCGATTCTCAGCGAATACCCGCAAACCAAGGCCCTGTTGGCCGGCAACGACAGCATGGCGGTCGGCGCGGTGTCTGCCGTGCGCGCCGCGGGCAAGGCCGGCAAGGTACAAGTGGTCGGCTACGACAACATCAACGCCATCCAGCCGATGCTCAAGGATGGTCGGGTGCTCGCCACTGCCGACCAGTTTGCAGCCAGGCAGGCGGTGTTCGGCATCGAGACCGCATTGAAGATTCTCAAGGGCGAGAAGGTCGACGGCGGCGCCAATGGCGTGATCGAAACGCCGGTAGAGTTGGTCACCAAAGAGTCGGTCACACAGTAACCTTCTGGCGACGCAACGGCGCTCGTCCAGCCGGACGGGCGCGTGGAGATTTGTTATGTCCGCTTGCGCTACGAACGCTGTCCTCTCGGTCAGCGGTATCGGCAAGACCTACGCCCAACCGGTTCTGTCCGGCATCGACCTGACGCTCATGCGCGGTGAAGTGCTGGCCCTGACCGGCGAGAACGGCGCAGGCAAAAGCACGCTGTCGAAAATCATTGGCGGGCTGGTCACGCCGACCACCGGCGAGATGCTGTTTCAGGGGCAGGCCTATCGCCCCGGCAGCCGGAGCCAGGCAGAAGACCTCGGCATCCGCATGGTCATGCAGGAACTCAATCTGCTGCCGACCCTGTCGGTGGCGGAAAACCTGTTCCTTCACAATCTGCCCAACAGCGGCGGCTGGATCAGTCGCAAGCAATTGCGCAAGGCTGCCCTCGAGGCCATGGCTCAGGTCGGGCTCGACGCCATTGACCCGGACACCCTGGTCGGCGAACTGGGCATCGGTCATCAGCAAATGGTAGAGATCGCCCGCAACCTGATCGGCGATTGTCATGTACTGATTCTCGATGAGCCCACCGCGATGCTCACGGCACGCGAAGTCGAAATGCTGTTCGAGCAGATCAGCCGCCTGCAGGCTCGCGCCGTATCGATCATCTATATCTCTCATCGCCTCGAAGAGCTGGCGCGGGTCGCGCAGCGCATTGCCGTGCTGCGCGACGGCAATCTGGTCTGTGTCGCGCCGATGGCCAACTACAACAGCGAGCAACTGGTCACCCTGATGGTGGGTCGCGAGCTCGGCGAACACATCGATATGGGGGCGCGCAAGATCGGCGCCCCGGTTTTGACGGTCAAGGGCCTGACCCGTGCCGACAAGGTTCGCGACGTGTCGTTCGAAGTGCGTGCCGGAGAGATTTTTGGCATTTCCGGTTTGATCGGCGCGGGGCGCACCGAGTTGCTGCGTCTGATCTTCGGGGCCGATATCGCCGACAGCGGTACGATTGCCCTGGGCTCGCCGGCGCAGGTCATCACGGTGCGTTCGCCGGTGGATGCGGTCGGGCATGGCATCGCGCTGATCACTGAAGATCGCAAGGGCGAAGGTCTTTTGTTGACGCAGTCGATCGGTGCCAATATCGCCTTGGGCAACATGCCCGGCATCTCCCGCGCCGGCTTTGTCGACAACGATGGCGAAAGCGCCCTGGCCCAGCGGCAGATCGACGCCATGCGCATTCGCAGCTCCGGTCCGGCACAGTTGGTGTCCGAGTTGTCCGGCGGTAACCAGCAGAAAGTCGTCATCGGTCGCTGGCTGGAGCGCGATTGCTCGGTGCTGCTGTTCGACGAGCCGACCCGGGGCATCGACGTCGGTGCCAAGTTCGATATCTACAACCTGCTCGGTGAATTGACCCGCAAGGGCAAGGCGCTGGTGGTGGTTTCCAGCGACTTGCGCGAGCTGATGCTGATCTGCGACCGGATCGGTGTGCTGTCGGCAGGAAGCCTGATCGATACGTTCGAACGCGACAGCTGGACCCAGGATGAGTTGCTCGCCGCTGCTTTTGCCGGCTACCAAAAACGTGATGCGCAGCGCTTCGACGCCGCGCCTAGGGATCTTCCATGAAAACCGCTTCTTTCGCCGGCACACGCAGTGGCAACTTCTATGGCCTGGGCACCTATCTGGGCCTGGCGGGTGCCTTGTTGGCGATGATCGTGCTGTTCTCGGTGCTCAGCAGTCACTTCCTGTCCTACGATACGTTCAGCACCCTGGCCAACCAGATTCCGGACCTGATGGTGCTGGCGGTCGGCATGACCTTTGTGTTGATCATCGGGGGCATCGACCTGTCGGTGGGTTCGGTGCTGGCACTCGCGGCCTCGACCGTCAGCGTGGCGATACTCGGCTGGGGCTGGAGCGTCCTGCCCGCAGCGTTGCTCGGCATGGCCGTTGCGGCGCTCGCAGGCACCCTCACCGGTTCGATCACGGTGGCGTGGCGGATACCGTCGTTCATCGTGTCCCTGGGCGTGCTGGAAATGGCACGTGGAGTGGCGTACCAGATGACCGGGTCGCGTACGGCCTACATCGGCGATGCGTTCGCCTGGTTGTCCAATCCGATCGCCTTCGGCATTTCACCCTCGTTCATCATTGCGTTGCTGATCATATTCGTCGCTCAGGCCGTGTTGACCCGCACGGTGTTCGGTCGCTACCTGATCGGTATCGGCACCAACGAAGAGGCTGTGCGGCTGGCGGGGATCAATCCGAAGCCCTACAAAATCCTGGTGTTCAGCCTGATGGGACTGCTGGCCGGCATTGCCGCGCTGTTCCAGATTTCTCGCCTGGAAGCCGCCGACCCGAATGCCGGCTCCGGTCTTGAGTTGCAGGTGATCGCCGCCGTGGTGATCGGCGGGACCAGCCTGATGGGCGGACGCGGGTCGGTGATCAGCACGTTTTTTGGCGTCCTGATCATTTCCGTGCTGGCCGCGGGGCTGGCGCAGATCGGGGCGACCGAGCCGACCAAACGCATCATTACCGGCGCCGTGATCGTGGTCGCGGTGGTGCTGGACACTTATCGCAGTCAACGCGCAAGCCGGCGGACCTGAGTCATGGCGACTATCAAAGATGTGGCAGCCCTTGCCGGCATTTCCTACACCACGGTTTCCCATGTGGTGAACAAGACCCGTCCGGTCAGTGAAGAAGTCCGGATCAAGGTCGAGGCCGCGATCAAGACCCTCGACTACGTCCCCAGCGCCGTGGCCCGCTCACTCAAGGCCAAGACCACGGCGACCATCGGCCTGTTGGTCCCCAACAGCCTCAACCCGTACTTCGCCGAGCTGGCCAGGGGGATCGAGGATTACTGCGAGCGAAACGGCTACTGCGTGATCCTGTGCAACTCCGACGACAATCCGGACAAGCAGCGCAGCTACCTGCGTGTTCTGTTGGAAAAGCGCATCGACGGCCTGATCGTCGCCTCGGCCGGCGGCGACAGTGGCCTGGTACAGGGTCTGAAAGGCGTGCGCACGCCCATGGTGATCGTCGACCGCGGACTGGACGGTGTCGATGCCGACCTGGTGCGCATCGACCATGAATACGGCGCATACCTGGCGACCCGGCACCTGTTGGAGTTGGGCCACCGGGATATCGCTACGATCAGCGGGCCGGAAAACACCAGTGTGGCGCAGATGCGTCTGGCGGGTTATCGCAGGGCCTTGAAAGAGGCGGGCGTCGAAGTCTCTCCCGAGCGCATGCTGGCAAGCGATTTCACCAGCACCGGCGGTTACAGCGCTGCCGCGATTTTGCTGGAAAGCCATCCGCCCAGCGCCATTTTTGCCGCCAACGACATGATCGGCATCGGTGTGCTGCGGGCCGCCGCCGAGCGCAATATTCGCGTACCGAGCGAGTTGTCGGTGATCGGCTTCGACGATATCCAGATGAGTCGGTATGTCTATCCGTCTTTGACCACGGTGGGGCAGTCGATCCTGCAACTCGGTGAAATGGCTGCCGAAGTGCTTTTACGGCGAATCGCCACGCCGGGCCTGGCGACCGATCAGCGGATCGTGACGCCGAGTATTGTCATCCGTGAATCGACGGCGCCGTTGGCTGGCGTGTTTGACCAGTGCCGTTGAAAACAGAGAGGCGTTGAAACAGAAAGCCGTTGAAAACAGAAAGCCGCTGAACCGACAGCGCCGCCGAAACAGAATCGATGAGTAGCAATGTATGTCAGCAAAAGTAGTGGTAATTGGCAGTTTGAACATGGACCTGGTGACCCGGGCGCCGCGTTTGCCCAAGGGCGGTGAAACGCTGATTGGTCAGTCGTTTGCCACCGTCTCCGGCGGCAAGGGCGCCAACCAGGCCGTGGCAGCGGCGCGGCTCGGAGCCCGGGTGTCGATGATCGGCTGCGTGGGCAATGACGCCTATGGTGAGGCACTGCGCGGGGCGCTGTTGGCCGAGCAGATCGATTGCCAGGCGGTGAGCACCATTGACGGTTCCAGCGGTGTGGCGTTGATTGTGGTCGACGACAGCAGTCAGAACACCATCGTGATCGTCCCCGGTGCCAACGGTGCATTGACCGCTGAAGCCATTGACCGTTTTGATTCGGTGATACAAGCGGCGGACGTGCTCATCTGTCAGCTGGAAGTGCCCGATGCCTCCGTTGGCCATGCGCTCAAGCGCGGCCGCGAGCTGGGCAAGACGGTCATCCTCAACCCGGCGCCGGCCAGCCGTCCGTTGCCATCGCACTGGTACGGGTCTATCGATTACCTGATTCCCAACGAGAGCGAAGCGTCGGCCTTGAGCGGAGTGTCGGTGGACTCCCTGGAGACCGCACAAGCCGCGGCGACCCGGCTGATTGCCCTGGGTGCCGGCAAGGTGATCATCACCCTCGGTGCGCAAGGTTCGCTGTTTGCCGATGGCCAGCGCTTCGAGCATTTCCCCGCGCCCGTCGTAAAGGCTGTCGACACCACGGCGGCGGGGGATACGTTCGTCGGTGGTTTCGCTGCAGCGTTGGCTGCGGGTCAGGATGAGGTGCAGGCAATCCGCTTCGGGCAGGTGGCTGCGGCGCTGTCGGTCACCCGTGCCGGCGCGCAACCGTCGATTCCCGCCTTGAGCGATGTACAGGCGTTTAAAGCGCCATGAAAAAGACACCCTTGCTCAACATCGCGTTGTCGCGGCTGATCGCCTCATTGGGGCACGGCGACATGGTCGTCATCGGGGACGCCGGTCTGCCGGTTCCACCGGGCGTTGAATTGATCGACCTGGCCTTGACCCAGGGCATCCCGGATTTTGTCAGCACCTTGAAGGTGGTGCTCAGTGAGATGCAGGTGGAAAGCCATGTGCTGGCTCAGGAGATTTTCGATAAGAAGCCGTCGGCCCTGATCGCGCTGGATGAACTGAACGGCGAAGGCGCACTGGGGCGCCGTGAGGTACTCAGTCATGAACAATTCAAGGTCCTGAGCCGACAGGCCAGGGCGATTGTTCGTACGGGCGAGTGCCAGCCGTACTGCAACATCGTGTTGTTCGCCGGGGTGACGTTTTGACGGGCTGCCTGCGTTTTGATTTCCCATGCACAAGGAGTGCGCCATGTATCGTTATGCCCAGAAACTGCACCAACTGCTCCGGAGTCTGCTGCTTTTGTCCCTGATTACCGCAACGAACGCCCAGGCGGCACAAAAAATCGACTTGATCATCGACACCGATCCGGGGGCTGACGACGTCGTTGCCCTGTTGTTCGCCCTGGCGTCGCCGGACGAGCTGAATGTCCGGGCGCTGACCACCGTTGCGGGAAACGTTCGCCTCGACAAGACCTCGCGCAATGCGCGACTGGCCCGGGAGTGGGCGGGGCGTGAAGAAGTACCGGTCTATGCGGGCGCGCCGAAGCCCCTGATGCGCACACCCATCTATGCCGAGGATATTCATGGCAAGGAAGGGTTGTCCGGCATTGCCGTGCATGAGCCCAAACAAGGCCTGGCCAAGGGCAGTGCCATCACTTATCTGATCGACACCCTGAAATCCGCCGAGCCCCACAGCATTACCATCGCCATGCTTGGCCCGCAGACCAACCTGGCCCTGGCGCTGATCCAGGAGCCGGGTATCGTCCAGGGCATCAAGGAGGTGGTGGTCATGGGCGGTGCGCACTTCAATGGCGGCAACATCACGCCGGTGGCCGAATTCAACCTGTTCGCCGATCCGCAAGCCGCCGAAGTGGTGCTCAAGAGTGGCGTGAAGCTGACCTACCTGCCGCTGGATGTGACCCACAAGATCCTGACCAGCGAAGCGCGTCTGCAACAGATTGCTGCGCTGAACAACAATGCCAGCCGTTTGGTGGGCGACATTCTCAATGAATACATCAAAGGTGACATGGAACACTACGGCATTTCGGGCGGCCCGGTGCATGACGCCACGGTGGTCGCTTACCTGCTCAAGCCGCAATTGTTCAGCGGCCGCTCGGTCAACGTAGTGGTCGACAGCCGCGAGGGACCGACTTTCGGGCAAACCATCGTTGACTGGTATGACGGCCTGAAAGCGCCGAAGAATGCGTTCTGGGTTGAAAGCGGCGATGCCCAGGGCTTCTTCGATCTGCTGACCGAGCGCCTGGCCCGTCTGAAGTAAGTGTCATGCCCCGCAGGTGCCTGCCTGCGGGGTTCACTCCCGTCCGCTGACCGTTTCGGACTTCTGGTCCGACAGATGCTTCTCGAAAATCTGCTCGATGAACGATTGGGCGGCTTCGGTTCCCAGGTCCCTGACCAGCAGGTCGATACCGATAATGGCAAGCTCTTCCGTGCTGCTTGGACTGTAGGAGCTGTGGCCGTCCTGCCACTTGGCCTTGATGTCGGCGTCGATGCTTACGGTGGTCATGATGGCACTCGTGAAGTCGGGGGGAAGTCTGAGTGCCGAGTTAACCATTTTGCGGGGCTTTTGACACGTCGACTTAGGCATGAAAGAAGGGCTATGCGACACTTGGTCTCTGTCGAATTTTCAAGGAGCACGCTGTGCAGATCGATTTGAACTCCCCGGATGGCTTGACCCTCGAGTCGGTGCGTCAGTTGCTGGCCGGCGCCAGTGACGATGAGCACACCCAGTTGCGGGTCACCAAGGGAGGCATTGCCTATATCTCCTCGGGTGTCGTGGGCGGTACCGATATCGACGGCTTGTTGTTCCGGCTCGAAACCTGGGCCAAGGGCTCCGGTTATGTCGGACGGGTCGCGGCCAGCGATGAAGTCTGGGTCATGCAGATCTTCAATGCCTTGAAAGAGAACTGGCCCAATCCGCCTTACGACTACATCGACGTCTATTGAGCGTTGTTCATATTCAGTCACGATTCAGTGATTAAGGGGAGGGCGGCGCTCAGGCAGAATCGCGGCTCGTCCGGATTGCGGGCAGGGTGCTGGCACTGCCTGTGAAACCAAACGCCAGTCTGGTTGTCGCACGATCTCAGCTCAATCATTGAATAAGGAGGCTTCATGCCTTGGAAGCTCGCGTCATTGGGTACTTTGCTGGCCGTTGCCACGCTGGCCGGTTGCAGCACTGCCTCTACGGAGTCGGCAAACGCGGATGTGGCGACGACTGACACGGGTCACAGCCGCTGTGAAGCAAAGGCTGCCGAATTCACCATCGGCAAACAGGCATCGCCGCAGCTGCTTGAGCAGGCGCGTACCCGCGCAGGGGCGCAAAGCGCGCGGTTCCTGCTGCCAACCGATATGGTGACGCTGGAGTACCGTTCCGATCGCCTGAACCTGAACACCGATGCCGCCAGGGTGGTCACCCGGGTCAACTGCGGCTGATCCCCAGGCTTTTGTTTCACCCATAAAAAACCCCGTCACATGGACGGGGTTTTTTTAGTGCGCCTGGAAATTACTCTGGGCGAACTTGAGCAGCTTGCATACCCTTTTGGCCTTTCTCAGCCACGAAGGAAACAGTCTGGCCTTCTTTCAGGCTTTTGAAACCGTCGCTTTCGATAGCTTTGAAGTGTACGAACAGGTCGTCACCGCCACCTTGAGGAGTGATGAAGCCGAAGCCTTTTTCATCGTTGAACCATTTAACGGTGCCGGTTTGGCGATTAGACATGGTGTATCTCCAAGAAACATATATTTTCAGTAGTACTGTGCTGCTCAGGCCAACTGGGCACACCCGAGTATCATAGTCGAAATGTTCGGTTTGGGACCCCCCCGGACGCGCTGTTTGCCAGCCAGTCGTATTTTCTTTGTGCCCTTTAGCGGCTGAAAGCCCCGTACTATAAGGCTTTCGGCCGAAAGTTGAGGCGATAAAAAAAGCTGAAAAACCTGAATAAATTGTACGAAAGGACCTGTTTCAGCCGCTTTTTAACAGTATTTCAGGGGCTGAAAGCGCGGGGACGGGCTTATTTCTGCTCTTTTTTGGTGGCCTTGCAGGCTGCAATTTTGTTCAGTGCCTGTTGCTTCAATGTGTCGCTGGCCGTGTTGTTCATCAGGGCCTGAATATCGGCGGCAGGGTACGATTTGATGGCATCGGCACCGCAGGCGCAGTGGGATTTCGCTGCTGGCGTACCAATCTTCTCGGCAGCGGCAGGAACGCACTGAGCCATGTATTTCTCTCGTTCGCCTTTCGGCCATTCTGCATGGGCGGCCAGTGGCAGCAGGAGAACGACGGGGGCGACTACGGCGAACAAACGATTCAGACGCATGCTGAGATACTCCTTGTGGGTCAGATATCTTGATATCTGAGGGCGATAGTGCACATCAAGTTCAGCACTCTGGCATAAAAACAGCCAATTTACCCTGCAGCAAAACCTGTGCACGGTGGCAACCGTTCATCTGTGCTAGCATGCCCCGCTCGGGCGTTTGCAGGCTCCGACGGACCTTCAGTCCCGGTGGCGGCAGACGCACGATTAACCCTGATTTGAATCCCAGTCACTCTGGTTCGGTTTTCCGGTTGGCCGCAAGGCTCCTGCCGCTGTAAGGCAGGCGTTCGTCATTGAATGGCCTGGACCGGATCTTGTACTGGCTCATCCCAACCCACGTGACCTTTGGTAGGGGTCACCACTAGGAGAGGAGGCGCCATGCCAACTATTACTCTTCCCGACGGCAGTCAACGTTCATTCGATCACCCGGTTTCCGTAGCCGAGGTCGCCGCATCCATCGGTGCTGGCCTGGCCAAGGCCACCGTTGCGGGCAAGGTCGATGGCAAGCTGGTCGACGCCAGCGACATCATCGACAGCGACGCGTCGCTGCAAATCATCACGCCAAAGGATGAAGAGGGGCTGGAGATCATTCGCCACTCTTGCGCCCACCTGGTTGGCCATGCGGTCAAGCAGTTGTACCCGACCGCCAAGATGGTCATCGGTCCGGTCATCGACGAAGGTTTCTATTACGACATCGCCTTCGAGCGTCCTTTCACTCCGGACGACCTGGCGGCCATCGAACAGCGCATGCAGCAGCTGATCGAGAAAGATTACGACGTGATCAAGAAAGTCACTCCGCGCGCCGAAGTGATCGAAGTGTTCAAGGCCCGTGGCGAAGACTACAAGTTGCGCCTGGTCGAGGACATGCCGAACGAACAGGCCATGGGCCTGTACTATCACGAAGAATACGTCGACATGTGCCGCGGTCCGCACGTGCCGAACACCCGCTTCCTGAAATCCTTCAAGCTGACCAAGCTGTCCGGCGCCTACTGGCGTGGCGATGCCAAGAACGAGCAATTGCAGCGCGTCTACGGCACCGCATGGGCAGACAAGAAGCAACTGGCGGCTTACATCCAGCGCATCGAAGAAGCCGAAAAACGCGACCACCGCAAGATCGGCAAGCGCCTGGGCCTGTTCCACACCCAGGAAGAGTCGCCGGGCATGGTGTTCTGGCACCCGAACGGCTGGACTTTGTACCAGGTGCTCGAGCAGTACATGCGCAAGGTTCAGCGCGACAACGGCTATCTCGAAATCAAGACGCCGCAAGTCGTTGACCGCAGCCTGTGGGAGAAATCCGGGCACTGGGCCAACTACGCCGACAACATGTTCACCACCCAGTCGGAAAACCGCGACTACGCGATCAAGCCAATGAACTGCCCTTGCCACGTGCAGGTGTTCAACCAGGGCCTGAAGAGCTACCGCGAGCTGCCGATGCGCCTGGCCGAATTCGGTGCATGCCACCGTAACGAGCCATCGGGTGCCTTGCACGGCATCATGCGTGTGCGCGCGTTCACCCAGGACGACGCCCACATCTTCTGCACCGAAGAGCAGATGCAGGCCGAGTCCGCCGCGTTCATCAAGCTGACCATGGACGTCTACGCCGATTTCGGCTTTAAAGATGTCGAGATGAAGCTGTCCACTCGTCCGGAAAAACGCGTCGGTTCCGACGAGCTTTGGGATCGCGCCGAAGCGGCACTGGCCGCAGCCCTTGATAGCGCGGGCCTGCCGTACGATCTGCAGCCGGGCGAGGGTGCGTTCTACGGTCCGAAGATCGAGTTCTCGTTGAAAGATTGCCTCGGTCGCGTCTGGCAATGTGGTACCCTGCAGCTCGATTTTAACCTGCCTGTGCGTCTGGGAGCCGAATACGTCTCCGAAGACAACAGTCGCAAGCACCCGGTGATGTTGCACCGGGCGATCCTGGGGTCCTTCGAGCGGTTCGTCGGAATCCTGATCGAGCACTACGAGGGCGCGTTCCCTGCGTGGCTGGCTCCGACCCAGGCAGTGGTGATGAATATCACTGATAAACAGGCTGATTTTGCCGCCGAAGTGGAAAAAACTCTCAACGAAAGCGGGTTTCGTGCCAAGTCTGACTTGAGAAATGAAAAGATCGGCTTTAAAATCCGCGAGCATACTTTGCTCAAGGTTCCTTATCTCTTGGTTATCGGAGATCGGGAAGTCGAGATGCAGACTGTCGCTGTGCGTACTCGTGAAGGTGCTGACCTGGGCTCGATGCCCGTCGCCCAGTTCGCTGAGTTCCTCGCCCAAGCGGTTTCCCGGCGTGGTCGCCAAGATTCGGAGTAATTATTATTAAGCGTGAAATGAGACAAGATAAACGAACTGCACCGAAAGCCCCGATCAACGAGAATATCTCGGCACGCGAGGTTCGGTTAATTGGGGCTGAAGGTGAACAGCTCGGGATTGTGTCAATCGAAGACGCGCTTCTTAAGGCTGAAGAGGCCAAGCTGGATCTGGTGGAGATTTCCGCCGATGCAGTACCACCTGTTTGCAAACTGATGGACTACGGCAAATCGATCTTCGAAAAGAAGAAGCAGATTGCTGCGGCCAAGAAAAACCAGAAGCAGATTCAGGTTAAAGAAATCAAGTTTCGTCCAGGGACGGAGGAAGGGGATTACCAGGTAAAACTGCGCAACCTGGTACGTTTCCTGAGTGACGGGGACAGGGCCAAGGTATCCTTGCGATTCCGCGGCCGTGAGATGGCCCACCAGGAGCTGGGGATGGAACTCCTCAAGCGAGTTGAAGGTGACTTGCTCGAGTACGGTTCGGTCGAACAGCATCCTAAGATGGAAGGACGCCAGCTGATCATGGTCATCGCCCCGAAAAAGAAGAAGTAATCAACAGGGCACGGCAGGCCTTCTGATTATGTTTATCAACTGAATGCGGAGTATCCGAACATGCCAAAAATGAAGACCAAAAGTGGTGCTGCTAAGCGGTTTCTGAAAACTGCTAACGGTATCAAGCACAAGCACGCTTTCAAGAGCCACATCCTGACCAAAATGTCGACCAAGCGTAAGCGTCAACTGCGCGGTAGCAGCTTGCTGCATCCGTCTGACGTGGCAAAAGTCGAGCGCATGCTGCGCCTTCGTTAATTTTAGTCAAGAATAGAGGAAGTAACTCATGGCTCGTGTAAAGCGTGGCGTCATTGCCCGTAAGCGTCACAAAAAAATTCTGAAACTTGCTAAAGGCTACTACGGCGCACGCTCCCGCGTATTCCGTGTTGCCAAGCAAGCGGTAATCAAGGCAGGCCAATACGCCTACCGTGACCGTCGTCAGAAAAAACGTCAGTTCCGCGCTCTGTGGATCGCTCGTATCAACGCTGGTGCTCGTATCAACGGTCTGTCCTACAGCCGTTTCATCGCTGGCCTGAAAAAAGCGTCCATCGAGATCGACCGTAAGGTTCTGGCTGATCTGGCAGTGAACGAAAAAGCGGCGTTTGCTGCGATTGTCGAGAAAGCTAAAGCCACCTTGGCTTAAGTACCCCCGACAGTCACCCGGCCTCGCATCTGTGGGGTCAGGTGTTAAACGTCATAAATAGGGGAAGAGCCTTCAAGCTCTTCCCCTATTTTGTATCTGGAGTCTGTACATGGAAAACCTGGATGCGCTCGTCTCTCAAGCACTAGAGGCTGTGCAAAGCGCTGAAGATATCAATGCCCTGGAGCAAATCCGGGTTCACTACCTTGGCAAGAAGGGTGAATTGACTCAGGTGATGAAGACCCTGGGGAATTTGCCGGCAGAAGAGCGTCCGCAGGTCGGTGCGCTGATCAACGTTGCCAAGGAGCGTGTCACAGAGGTCCTTAATGCGCGCAAGGCATTGTTTGAAGAAGCCGATCTGGCTGCCAAACTCTCTGCCGAGTCCATTGACGTGACCCTGCCTGGCCGTGGTCAGACCTCCGGTGGTCTGCATCCGGTTACCCGCACTCTGGAACGCGTCGAACAGTTCTTCACCCGTATCGGCTACGGCATCGCCGAAGGCCCAGAGGTCGAAGACGACTATCACAACTTCGAAGCGCTCAACATCCCAGGCCATCACCCGGCCCGGTCGATGCATGACACCTTCTATTTCAATGCGAACATGCTGTTGCGCACCCATACCTCGCCGGTACAGGTCCGCACCATGGAGTCCAAGCAGCCGCCGATCCGCATCGTCTGCCCGGGCCGCGTCTACCGCAGCGACTCCGATATCACCCACTCGCCGATGTTCCACCAGGTCGAAGGCCTGCTGATCGATCGCGACATCAATTTCGCCGACCTCAAAGGCACCATCGAAGAGTTCCTGCGGGTGTTCTTCGAAAAGGAACTGGCGGTGCGTTTCCGTCCTTCGTACTTCCCGTTCACCGAGCCATCCGCTGAAGTCGACATGGAATGCGTGATGTGCAGCGGTAAAGGCTGCCGCGTCTGCAAGCAGACCGGCTGGCTGGAAGTGATGGGCTGCGGCATGGTTCACCCGAACGTGCTGCGCATGTCCGGTATCGACCCGGAAGAGTTCTCGGGCTTTGCCTTCGGCATGGGCGTTGAGCGTCTGGCCATGCTGCGTTACGGCGTGAACGACTTGCGTCTGTTCTTCGACAACGACTTGCGGTTCCTCGCGCAATTTCGCTAGTCGTAACGAATTCTTAGGAGAGCAGGATGAAATTCAGTGAACAATGGCTGCGTGGCTGGGTTAGCCCGCAGGTAAGTCGCGACGAGCTGGTTGCTCGTCTGTCGATGGCCGGTCTTGAGGTCGATAGCGTTACGCCGGCCGCCGGTGTTTTCAGTGGCGTGGTGGTTGGCGAGGTGCTGAGCACCGAGCAGCACCCGGACGCCGACAAGCTGCGCGTATGCCAGGTCAGCAACGGTTCGGAAACCTTCCAGGTGGTTTGCGGTGCGCCCAACGTGCGCCCGGGCCTGAAGATTCCTTTCGCCATGATCGGCGCAGAGTTGCCAGGTGACTTCAAGATCAAGAAGGCCAAGCTGCGTGGCGTTGAATCCAACGGCATGCTGTGCTCGCAATCCGAGCTGCAGGTCGGTGAAGGTAACGACGGTCTGATGGAGCTGCCGGCCGATGCGCCGGTGGGCAAGGATTTCCGTGTTTACCTGGACCTGGAAGACGCCAGCATCGAGGTCGACCTGACCCCGAACCGTGGCGACTGCCTGTCCCTGGCCGGCCTGGCCCGTGAAGTCGGCGCGCTGTATGCCGCTCCGGTCACCCGTCCGGTAGTGGCTTCGGTTCCTGCCGCCCACGACGAAGTGCGTTCGGTAGAAGTGCTGGCGCCTGCCGCGTGCCCGCGTTATCTGGGTCGTGTGATCCGTAACGTCGACCTGTCCAGGCCTACGCCACTGTGGATGGTAGAGCGCCTGCGTCGCGCCGACGTGCGCAGCATCGATGCTGCCGTCGACATCACCAACTACGTGATGCTGGAGCTGGGTCAGCCACTGCACGCCTTCGATCTCGCCGAAATCAACGGCGGCATCCGTGTGCGCATGGCCGAAGACGGCGAGAAGCTGGTGCTGCTCGACGGTCAGGAAGTCAGCCTGCGTAGCGATACGCTGGTGATTGCCGACCACTCCCGCGCACTGGCAATCGCCGGCGTCATGGGTGGCGAGCACAGCGGTGTGTCCGCGACCACCCGTGACGTGTTCCTGGAAAGCGCTTTCTTCGACCAGATCGCCGTGGCAGGCAAGGCCCGTTCCTATGGCCTGCACACTGATGCATCCCATCGCTATGAGCGTGGCGTGGACTGGCAACTGGCCCGCGAAGCCATGGAGCGCGCGACTGGCCTGCTGCTGGAAATCACCGGTGGTGAAGCGGGTCCGATCATCGAGACCGTCAGCGAACAGCACCTGCCGAACATTGCTCCGGTCACCCTGCGTGCCCAGCGCATTACCCAGATGCTGGGCATGGAAATGGATTCGGCTGAAGTGGAGCGTCTGCTCAATGCCCTGGGCCTGACCATTACTGCCGACGGGGCAGGGCAGTGGCGTGTAGAAGTGCCAAGCCATCGCTTCGATATCAGCCTGGAAGTCGACCTGATCGAAGAGCTGGCACGCCTGTACGGCTACAACCGTTTGCCGGTTCGCTATCCGCAAGCGCGTCTGGCGCCGCAAGCCAAGGCCGAAGCCCGTAGCGACCTGCCTGAACTGCGCCGCTTGCTGGTTGCCCGTGGGTATCAGGAAGCAATTACCTACAGCTTCATCGATCCGAAACAGTTCGAACTGTTTAATCCGGGTGTTGAGCCGTTGCTGCTCGCCAATCCGATCTCCAACGACATGGCCGCCATGCGTTCGTCCTTGTGGCCGGGTCTGGTCAAGGCGCTTCAGCACAACCTGAACCGTCAGCAGGATCGCGTACGCCTGTTCGAAAGCGGCCTGCGTTTCGTTGGTCAGCTCGAAGGTTTGAAGCAAGAGCCGATGCTCGCCGGTGTGGTTTGCGGCAGTCGCTTGCCGGAAGGCTGGGCGCAGGGTCGCGATACCGTTGACTTCTTCGACGTCAAGGCTGACGTGGAAGCGGTGCTGGGCTTCGCCGGTGCCCTGGATGCGTTCACTTTCGTGCCAGGCAAGCACCCGGCATTGCACCCGGGCCAAACCGCACGCATCGAACGCGATGGTCGTCTGGTCGGCTTCATTGGCGCGATCCACCCCGAATTGTCGAAAACCCTCGGTCTCGACCGTCCGGTCTTCGTCTTCGAGCTGGTTCTGGCGGAAGTCGCGTCGGGCAAAATGCCTGAATTCCACGAGTTATCGCGCTTTCCTGAAGTGCGTCGTGACCTTGCACTGATTGCGCACAAAGATGTTGCAGCCACGGCTGTACTGGACGTAATCCGTGAAAATGCAGGCGAATGGCTGACAGACCTCAGGCTATTTGACGTGTATCAGGGTAAAGGCATTGATCCTGATAGAAAAAGCCTCGCAGTCGGCTTGACCTGGCAGCATCCATCGCGCACTCTTAATGACGATGAGGTGAATACCGCAACGCAAAACATCCTCACCTCGCTCGAACAAAGGTTGAACGCCACGTTAAGGAAGTGACGTATGGGGGCTCTGACGAAAGCTGAGATGGCGGAACGTCTGTATGAAGAGCTGGGCCTGAATAAACGGGAGGCCAAGGAATTGGTCGAACTGTTTTTTGAAGAAATCAGGCACGCTCTTGAAGACAACGAACAAGTCAAATTGTCCGGTTTCGGCAATTTCGACCTTCGGGACAAACGCCAGCGGCCTGGCCGCAATCCGAAAACGGGGGAAGAAATCCCGATCACGGCTCGCCGTGTGGTCACCTTTCGTCCAGGGCAGAAGTTGAAGGCCCGAGTTGAGGCTTATGCTGGAACCAAGTCATAACGACGAGCTCCCCGTCATCCCGGGCAAACGCTACTTCACCATTGGTGAAGTCAGCGAGCTGTGTGCGGTAAAACCACACGTGCTGCGCTACTGGGAGCAGGAGTTTCCTCAGCTCAACCCTGTCAAACGCCGCGGAAACCGCCGGTATTATCAGCGCCAGGACGTGCTGATGATCCGGCAGATCCGCGCGCTTCTTTATGATCAGGGGTTCACCATCGGCGGAGCGCGCCTGCGTTTGTCCGGTGATGAAGCCAAAGACGACACCACCCAATACAAGCAAATGATCCGCCAGATGATCGCCGAGCTCGAAGATGTTCTGGTGGTACTCAAGAAATAAATTCCTGCTTTTAAATACTTCCAGTTTTCAAAAGCTTGCGATATATTCTTGAGCGTTCCTCGAGATGAGGAACGGGTAACACGCCTAGTCGGGGCGTAGCGCAGTCCGGTAGCGCACTAGCATGGGGTGCTAGGGGTCGAGTGTTCGAATCACTCCGTCCCGACCATATTTTTCAATGACTTAGCCCAATCTGAAAAGATTGGGCTTTTTCATGTCTGCGATTTTTACGCTCTACTAGTTAAATGGTAGTGAACTGAGACTTGCTAGCGTCTTGTCGGTTACCGGATAGCTATCAGTGCCAACGTAATTTGCCTCATCCTCCTGGTTCAGTTGACCCGCTCGGATGTGCCGTGGCTTTACGAACAATGCCATCCATAGAACGCGACTGGTTCTGCTCACGACTTGCTTTCGATGTAGGCGTCAGTGAAATAGAGCGGCCTGATCGGATGCGTCAAATCCAGGCTGACCACCATCCCCCCAGCCTGTCCCTCCAAGTCCCGCCAAGCCACCTATAGATACATTTTTGATGATTATTGATTTTCTAATCCCCCCTTCAGCCGTTTTAAATGCGCCTTGAGGAAGGTAAGCAAAGACATGTCCTGCCGTTCGCTTTGACGCAAGCTTCAAACGCCGCCAAATCCGCATCTGCAGAGTCTGCTCCTCCTCACTTGTGTGCTGTTTCCCCCACACCTTCAACCGGGACACACAGACGAAAGTTCACACGCCGCATTTCGGTTTTTCCAGGTTCGAGACTGGGTTAAACCGCAAAAAGAAGGGATGCCAGGATGCTGATAAAAATCGAAAAAGCGCGGACACCGCAAGACTGGAATGTCTGGATGAACGCGTGGTGCGTCAGGTTTCGCAGCTATGCCGAAGCCCTGGCGTTTGTGAACAGACTGGAAGGCAGGATAAATGCACCACACCCGTTGCCTGTCAGCGAAGACAGGCTTGTATTGGAACGGTAAACCCCGACAAATGCCGGGGGATCTGCGTGAGCTGGCGCGTGTTCTATTTCGATACCACGAGGCCTGCTGGCTTCCAGGTGCCTTCGCCGGCCGGCAGGACTGAAGGTGGCGTCTCCTTGGGCCAATAGAGGCGCATCACCAGGTAAATCGGGCCATCGGGCGCGGGCAGCCAGTTGCCTTCAAGCGCCTTGCCGGGCGAGGTGCGTTGGATGTAGAGGGTCAGCGATCCGTCGGCATTCTTCTTCATGCCGGGCAGCATGGGCGAGTTCAGTAGATAGCGGTCGATCGGGTTCTTGATAAGGAGCTGTGTTTTGCCGTCGTACATGGTCACCGACCAGAAGGCGTTCACTGGAGGCAATTGCCCCGCCGGGAAGGTGAGTGTGTAGTTATGCTTGCTGCCATCCAGTGGCTCGCCGGTCGCGGTTGTGCGGGTGATGGGGTAAGTGGCTTCGACGGCATCGTTGCCGTAAATACCGCCTTTGGCCGCGGCCGCGCGCTTCAACCAGTCGCCATTGTAGAAATGGCGGTCGCCAAAGTACGAACCGATGCCCCAGCCATTGACGTTCTTGAGTCCGCCGGACAACCACTTGTCCACCTTCTCGTCACCTTCCTTCATGCCCAGCAGGACAGCGGCCTTGTGTTCGAGCGAGAGGTCCTGGAGCTTGAAGCTCTTGCCCGGTCCAATGCCGATTTTCGCGATTCGCGCCCGAATTTCCCGGTCTTCCGGTGTTGGCGGTACATACTGGAGCGCGGCATCAAGGTATTCGAAGAAGTTCTCCTTGATCCCCTTAGTGGTGCTTGGAGGGAAATTGATAACCGGCGATGCAGGCGCCGCCGGTTGCTTCAAGAACGCCGACAGCGGCTGGGCTTTGTAGCCGGACTGCACCTTGACCACATTCGGCATGTCCTTGGGATTGAAGAGCTGGGTTCGGTAGCCTGCCACCGTGAAGGGCGTTGTCGAATAAAAGACTTTGCTGATGCCGGGTGGCGTGGAGCCCTTCCAGTCAGGCCCGACCACCATGTAGTTACCCGGGCCGTTCCCTGTGGTACGGCTGCCGATGTAGCCGTAGTTGTAAGTGTTGCCGTCGATCAGTTGCACCGAGTAATAACGCTTCTTTTCCACGGCGGGTACCGTGAGCACCATGGGCTCGGCGCGCAGATCCAGCCAGAGGAACGAATAGGGCGTATCGCTGTTGGGCGTGACGATGGCCGTATCCTGGTAAGTGAAGACACGGGGCTCGTTCTTGATCTGGTTGAAGGGGGCCTTGAACTGCGGGCCGCTTTTGTCCACGGCGTACTCATACATCACCGCATAGTTCATTACGATCGGCAGTCCGTAGATGAAGGCTTCCTCGGCGATGGCCTTCGTTTCCGTGAGGCTGGGCGCGGCGATGCCCTTGGCTGCATCGGCTTTCTCGGCCTGGGCCACGGGGTCGTTCTTGCTGGCACAGCCTGATACAAGCGCCACCGAAACGGCAGCGATGGCGATCCATTTCATGCATGAATATTCCGGTTTCATCCTTTGTCGCTCCTGACCAAGATCCTCTCTGCCCTGGATGTCTTGATCAGCGTTTGAAGACGCCGAGACTCCAGCTGGTTTACTGCCGAATCTGAGCGTAGGCCATTAAGCAAACCTCCGCTATTGACTGGGGGGGGGCAGCCAATATCGGAGGCAAACTTCTTCGATTGCGGCAAGCAGACAACTGAAGCGAAGTGGCGACTAATGAGCGGCGTCAGCGGGTTTCTTTTCCGGAACGATGAAACGCACTGTCGTACTGGTAAGGACTTTGTGAGTCGGGTCGGCCACTTCAAGAAGAACCTGGTGAGTGCCGGGGGGTAGTCCCACCAGGATAATCGGGTCTTCACTGGTGTGCGCCCATGTACCTTTCCAGTCGTCGACGGTCACGTGAAGGTGCCCGAGGCGGGGTGATACATCAGCCGCCGTTTTACCAAAGACCGGCATGATCCTCGCGTGCTCTGTGCGGTACTGGATAATGACGACTCCGCGGGCAAGGGGCTCGGCAAGCGGTGGCTCGGCAATGAGTCTGGGCGCCGTCTCGGATTCCAGGGGAAGTATTGCCGGTGGTTGGTAGGTGTCTGCCGCTCCTTCAGCGCGCGCGGCTGTGCAAAAGAACACCGCCAAAGCAAAGGCCAATGGATTTCTGAGAGACAGGGACATGGTGTTTTTCTCCCGGGTGATCTCATTCAAGCCTAGATCAAACCGAGCCCCAGTCATTGGGTGTTTCAGCCCAAAATGTAGGGTAAGCGAACCCCTAGTTGGGGAATTTTTCACGACTCGAAGAGACCGTTTCTGCGCAATCGCCGGGCCCGGGCTTGACCTGTGCCAAATGGCTTGGATTTTGCTCAGGTACTCATACTGAAGCATTCATTGAATGCGGTATCCGGAGATTCGAGCCATGTGGGCAAAAACTCTGCTTCTCGGCGTCATGTTTGGAATCGGGATCGTTACCAGCGGTTTGGCTACGAGCATGGTCCTGTTTTGGTGCGAGTTGTGTTAACCGATATCCCTTCTTCATGGTCCTGGTGACGGCGGTTGCGATGGCCTATGCCTGAATTCCCATCTCCCCCTGTGCGGCTTGTAACGCTCGCTCCTCGGTCAGCGGCATTAAAGTTGGCTGCGCGTTACTGGCGTGCGAGTAAAGAAAGTAGTGCCCTGAATCGTCCAACAATATCCGGTGCAGTTCTGATGGCCGAAAGTTGTTACCGATATGAATGCTTTCCTTGATGATCTCGAAAGACTTGATCCCATGCTGTCGCATTGCAGTTTCAAAGGCCTCGTAAAGACCTTCTCTGCGGCCTCGATTGTTTCGAGCATTGAGCTTGAAAAAAACCACCATCAGCACGGCATAGCTGATAAGGAGTATCACAAGGGCGCTAGGGCGCATGCGTGGAGCTCCATGTCCTCTCGATCGCTGTACCTTTCAGTGTAGGCGCGTTCCGGGTGAAATCTTCAGCTCATCCCAAGGTCATGGAGCGTGTTGCCGTTGAGTCAGGTCGCGCGCGTCAGGATCGCCTGCACACGGCCTATGACAGGCGCATCGACCATTAGGAGCTGGAAACACACGCAGCGGGCATGCACTTCAGGCGTAAACTGAACAGGGTGCCGCATGCATTGAAAATGCGTTGCACCCGGAGGTGATGCCATGCGCTCAATATCCGTTTGCACCTCGATCGCACTGCTGGCGCTGTTCATGGTGCCACTTGCCACCGCAGCGCCTTCGGTCGAAGTCGTCTTCAATAACCCCGAAAAATACAGCGATGCCAGCCTGGACAGTCCGGGCTATGAACGCGGGGCCGATCCTTATGTCATGAAAGAGCTGCGCAGCTACCTCCAGAAGCTTGGCGAGCGGTACCTGCCAGCCGACCAGCAGCTGCAAATTGAAATACGCAACATCGACCTGGCCGGTCGTTACGAACCCTGGAGGATAAATGCCTATGAGGTGCGCTTCATGCGCGACATTACCTGGCCGAGCATCGATCTACATTACGTACTCAAGCAAAATGGCCAGATCGTGAACCAGGCCGACGCCAGAGTCATGGATCAGCTCTACCTCCAGCGTCCGGGGCGTGCGAACAGGAGTGACAGGCTCTACTCCGAGAAGGCGATGCTCTCGGACTGGTTCCAGAGACAATTCGCCGGGCAACATCAGAGCGGGTTGAAATGAACCACCCTGTACTCTGAATCAGTCGTCCGGCTTGGGGAACATGGACCAGAAAGTAAAAAGCCCGGCGTCGGGCCGGGCTTTCTGTAGAGGGGCCAAATCCCTTTGGCTGACCGTATTGTGCGAGATAGGTGTGACGAAAGTGTGACATCTGAATACGAAATGCCGTGGCGTAACCGTTGGGCAAAGTGCTACTGGAGTACGACACGACATCAAAACTTTCGATACTCTCTGCTCAGTACTCCACAATGGTTTTGGGGCAATCGAATGGCGGTCAGTAACGCGCCACTGAATGACTTGAGCATTCGCCCAGGTGGGATTTGTCTTTAATCCGGTCCGAGGTTTGATCGAGATGGCTCATTCACTTAAGTACCAAATAGGCGAATCCGTCCGCACTATCGAGGCCGAGGTGGGGAAGCTGCTCGATCTGGCTGCAACGCTCAGAGAAACAGGGGATGAAGAAATGGCTGCAGCTGTCTCGACCCAGGCGAACAAGCTGCTTGAAGCAGCAGTGGCGCTGAGGATCGCGATGTCAGGCTGACTGCCTGCGCTACGTTCGTTGAGCCAGATTGAGCCAGTTCGAAGCACTGCATTGCCCTTAACGCCGATCCAGCCAAACCGTCTGGGCATTGCAGAATTCGCGCACTCCGAAATGCGAGAGTTCCCGGCCAAAGCCACTCTTCTTCACGCCACCAAAACTGACGCGCGGATCGCTGGCGCTATAGCCGTTGATGAACACGCCGCCGGTTTCAAGTTCGCCAGCCATCTGCCGGGCGAGTTCGTCATTGCGCGTATAAATAGTGGCGGTGAGGCCGAACTCGCTGTCATTGGCCAGCGCCAGCGCATGGGCGGCGTCTCGGGCCGTGATGATTGAAGCCACGGGACCAAACAGTTCCTGTCTGAAGGATGTCATCTGATCGGTCACGTCGCCCAGTACAGTGGGTTCGTAGTAGTTGCCGGTGCCTTCGACCTTCTTTCCACCCAGCAGCAAGGTCGCGCCTTCTTCCAGTGTGTCGCGCACCTGTTGGTCCAGTTCGTCGCGCAGATCGAAGCGCGCCATCGGGCCGATGTAAGTGGTGGAGGCGAGTGGATCACCGACGACCAGTCGTTGGGTGGCCTCGACGAACTTGCGGGTAAATTCCTCGGCAATGCCCTGCTCGACAATCAGGCGTTTGGCAGCGGCGCAGACTTGTCCGGTGTTTTGATAGCGCCCGATCACGGCGGCTTTGACCGCCTCATCGAGGTCCGCGTCGTCGAGCACGATAAACGGGTCGGAGCCGCCGAGTTCCAATACGCATTTCTTCAGCGCGGCTCCGGCCTGGGCACCGATGGCCATGCCCGCACGCACGCTGCCGGTGAGGGTGACGGCCGCGATGCGTGGATCGGCGATTGCCTTGGATACACCGTCCGGGGTGACGTTGATGACCTCGAAGACACCTTCAGGAAAATCCGCCAGCTTGAAGGCTTCCAGCAGCAGGTAGGCGCTGCCCATGACGTTTGGCGCGTGCTTGAGCACGAAGGTATTGCCGGCGAGCAGGGTAGGGACCGCGCCGCGCAGCACTTGCCAGATGGGGAAGTTCCACGGCATCACGGCGAGTATCGGGCCGAGCGGGCGATATTCAATGCGTGCCTTGCCGCCTTCGACCAGGGTTGGTTCTGCGCTGAGCATGGCGGGACCCTGTTCGGCGTACCACTCGCAGAGCTGCGCGCATTTTTCAATTTCGCCACGGGCCTGACTAATCGGCTTGCCCATTTCCAGGGTGATCATGTTGGCCATGGCCTCTGCATTGTTGCGCAAGGCCTGGCCGAGGCTGATCAAAAGCTGCGCGCGTTGCTCTACCGGTTTGCCGCGCCAGGCTCGAAACCCGGTAGTGGCCCGCGCCAGCGCGGCCTGTAGTGCCGAATCGGATTCGAAAGGGTACTGGCCGATCTGCTCGCCCGTGGTCGGGTTGATCGAAATGGCATGGGTAAGGCTGGATACGTGGGTCATGGCACCGTCCTGCTAGGTAGGAATGTGCTCAGGTTATGGGGGTATATGTTTTATGGAAACTGAATAATACTGAGCATAACGTTCACGTTTGGAGAATGACTTGGATCTGGTCCAGCTCGAAATTTTCAAGGCTGTCGCCGAGCACGGCAGCATCAGCGTGGCCGCCCAGCATATCCACCGGGTGCCATCGAATCTCACGACCCGAATCAAGCAGCTTGAGCAGGACCTGGGTGTGGATCTGTTTATCCGCGAGAAGAGTCGCCTGCGCTTGTCGCCGGCCGGTTGGAGCTTCCTGGATTATGCTCGACGCATTCTCGACCTGGTTCAGGAGGCGCGGGCCACCGTAGCGGGTGAAGAACCGCAAGGCGCCTTCGCCCTGGGTTCGTTGGAAAGCACTGCAGCGGTACGAATTCCAGAGCTATTGGCTGCCTATAACCAGAAACACGCGAAGGTCGAACTGGACCTGTCCACCGGTCCCTCCGGGACCATGATCGACGGGGTGTTGTCGGGGCGGCTGGCCGCGGCATTTGTCGATGGGCCGGTGTTGCATCCGGCGCTGGAAGGCGTACCGGCATTCGAGGAGGAGATGGTCTTGATCGCACCGCTCAATCATGAGCCGATTCATCGGGCCAAGGATGTGAATGGCGAAAACATCTATGCCTTCCGCTCCAACTGCTCCTATCGCCATCATTTCGAAAGCTGGTTTGCCAATGGCGCGGCGGTGCCCGGCAAGATATTCGAAATGGAGTCCTATCACGGCATGCTGGCCTGCGTCAGCGCCGGGGCCGGCCTGGCGCTGATGCCACGCAGCATGCTCGAAAGCATGCCTGGGTGTACGACGGTCAGCGTCTGGCCGTTGTCGGAGTCGTTCCGCTATCTGCGTACCTGGTTGGTGTGGCGCCGGGGGACGGTGTCGCAGAGCCTCACGATGTTTGTGCGCCTGCTGGAGGAGCGTGGTGTCGCGTTGATCGATAAATAGTGGAAAGTTAACGGTCAGCGCTGAAAAACCGGATAATGGCGGCCAAATCGTTTAGCTCGTTATTCTGGTAATCGCACATGGAAATCAAGGTCAACTTTCTCGACAACCTTCGACTTGAGGCCAAGTTCGACGACTTCACGGTGATCGCCGATCAACCCATTCGCTACAAGGGTGATGGCTCGGCGCCGGGGCCGTTCGATTATTTCCTGGCTTCGTCGGCGTTGTGTGCGGCGTACTTCGTGAAGTTGTATTGCGAGACTCGCAATATCCCCACCGAAAATATCCGCCTGTCGCAGAACAACATCGTTGACCCGGAAAACCGCTACAACCAGATTTTCAAGATTCAGGTCGAATTGCCGGCGGACATCTCCGCCAAGGACCGCCAGGGGATCTTGCGCTCCATTGACCGTTGCACGGTAAAGAAGGTGGTGCAAACCGGGCCCGAGTTCGTGATTGAAGAGGTCGAAAACCTCGACGCCGACGCCCAGGCGCTGCTGATGCCGCACTCGACCTCCGAGGCGGGCACCTACATTGCGGGCAAGGACCTGCCGCTGGAGCAAACCATCGCCAACATGTCGGGCATCCTGGCCGACCTGGGCATGAAGATTGAAATCGCTTCGTGGCGCAACATCGTTCCCAATGTGTGGTCGCTGCACATTCGCGATGCGCACTCGCCGATGTGTTTTACCAATGGCAAAGGCGCGACCAAGGAAGGCGCGCTGGCATCGGCGCTGGGCGAGTTTATCGAGCGGCTCAACTGCAACTTCTTCTATAACGATCAGTTCTGGGGGGAGGACATCGCCAATGCGGCGTTTGTGCATTACCCGGACGAGCGCTGGTTCAAGCCGGGCCCGAAGGACGAGCTGCCGAGCGAAATCCTCGACGAGTATTGCTTGAAGGTCTACGACCGGGATGGCGAGTTGCGTGGCTCGCATCTGTACGACACCAACTCCGGCAACACCCAGCGCGGTATTTGTTCGCTACCGTTCGTGCGCCAGTCGGACAATGAGGTGGTGTACTTCCCGTCCAACCTGATCGAAAACCTGTTCCTGAGCAATGGCATGAGCGCCGGCAACACGCTGGCCGAAGCCCAGGTGCAGTGCCTGTCGGAAATCTTCGAACGCGCGGTCAAGCGCGAAATCCTTGAAGGCGAAATGGCCCTGCCGGATGTGCCGCAGGAGGTGTTGGCGAAGTACCCGGGCATCCAGGCCGGTATCCAGGCTCTGGAAGAGCAGGGCTTCCCGGTGCTGGTCAAGGATGCGTCGCTGGGCGGGGAGTTCCCGGTGATGTGCGTCACCTTGATGAACCCGCGTACCGGTGGCGTGTTTGCCTCGTTCGGCGCGCACCCAAGCCTGGAAGTGGCGCTGGAACGCAGCCTGACGGAACTGCTGCAAGGCCGCAGTTTCGAAGGCCTGAACGATCTGCCGCAGCCGACCTTCGAAGGTCAGGCGGTGACTGAGCCGAATAATTTCGTGGAGCACTTTATCGATTCCAGCGGTGTGGTCTCGTGGCGCTTCTTCAGTGCCAAGCCGGACTTCGAATTCGTTGAGTGGGATTTCTCCGGTCAAGGCGAAAACTCCAATGCCGAAGAGGCCGCGACCTTGTTCGGCATTCTCGAAGACATGGGCAAAGAAGTGTACATGGCGGTCTATGAGCATATCGGCGCCAAGGCCTGCCGCATTCTGGTGCCGGATTACTCGGAAATTTATCCGGTCGAAGATTTGATCTGGGATAACACCAACAAGGCACTGCAGTTCCGCGCCGACATCTTGAATCTGCACAGCCTGAGCAAAGTCGGCCTGCGATCGCTGGCCCAAGGGCTGGAAAGCAGCGAGCTGGATGATTACACCGACATCACCACCTTGATCGGCATCGAGTTCGACGACAACACGCCTTGGGGCAAGTTGACGATCCTGGAGCTGAGGCTGCTGATTTATCTCGCCTTGCAGAAGTTTGATCAGGCCAAGGATCTGGTGGAAGCCTTCTTGCAATACAACGACAACACCGTCGAGCGCGGCCTGTTTTATCAAGCGGTGAACGTCGTGCTGGAAATGCAGCTGGACGATGATCTGGAACTGAGCGACTACGAGGTCAACTTCCGCCGGATGTTCGGTGACGAGCGGATGGACGCGGCGATAGGGTCGGTCAATGGCAGCGTACGTTTCTATGGTCTGACACCCACGAGCATGAAGCTGGAAGGCCTCGACAGGCACCTTCGTCTGATCGATAGCTATAAGAAGCTACATACGGCGCGGGCCGGGGTGGCGGCGTTATTCAGCTGAAAGCGCTAACAAAAGAGCACCTTGGGTGCTTTTTTGTTTTTTGGCGGCCAGCTAATCGTCCGTACGCGGTGGTCCCGCTTTTTGGCTATGACATGGGCTGTGGCTGCCTATGGGGAAGCTCTTCTATATAGAAGGGCGTTCTGACTCTTCCATATAGGCGTGCTTTGGGGTGTTTTACTGCTTTCTGCAGGTTATTGATAGAAAACCCGAATCAGTGCTTGACGGCAGATTATAGATGTCTATAATTCGCCCCACTTCCGGCGCAGTCGAAACGGAAAACTCCTTGATAAACAAAGGGTTATGCGGTTTTCGACAGCGGGTTGCTTCAGGTCATCGAAGCGCCAAGGAAGTTGAAAAAGAGGTGTTGACAGCAGCGAGTAACGCTGTAGAATTCGCCTCCCGCTGACGAGAGATCGAAAGCGCAAGTGGTTGAAGTTGTTAAGGATTCCTTGAAAACTTCTGAAAAATATCACTTGACAGCAAATGAGGCTGCTGTAGAATGCGCGCCTCGGTTGAGACGAAAGATCTTAACCAACCGCTCTTTAACAACTGAATCAAGCAATTCGTGTGGGTGCTTGTGGAGTCAGACTGCTAGTCAACAGATTATCAGCATCACAAGTTACTCCGCGAGA
Source organism: Pseudomonas sp. GW456-E7 (assembly GCF_059424105.1). Lineage (NCBI taxonomy): Bacteria > Pseudomonadati > Pseudomonadota > Gammaproteobacteria > Pseudomonadales > Pseudomonadaceae > Pseudomonas > Pseudomonas sp. GW456-E7. The sequence continues at coordinate 149,013 of NZ_JBWKZB010000009.1, forward strand.
AATCAAAGATGTAACCAACGATTGC
>NZ_JBWKZB010000010.1:0-34784 GCF_059424105.1 Pseudomonas sp. GW456-E7
GTGCGGGGCGGGCGGGTGTTGGGCAGCAAGAACTTCTTCCCTCAAGTCGGTATTGAAGAAGACGTTTCTGAAGTCATGGCCGCGTTTCTCGGCCAATACTTCATCAGCAGCCCTGAACGCGACTTGCCCAGCGAGCTGATCGTCAATGTGGTCCACGATGACTTTCCAACACTGATCGCGGCCATCGACGAGCTGCGCGGTCGTGAACTGACCATCAGCCATCGCGTGCGTGGCACGCGAGCACGCTGGCAGCAATTGGCGGTGACCAATGCCGAGCAGGCGCTGAGTGCGCGCCTGGCGAATCGTCAGCATATTACGGCGCGCTTTGATGCGCTGGCCGAGGTGCTGAAGCTGGATGAGCCTCCACAACGCCTGGAGTGCTACGACATCAGTCACTCCAGTGGCGAGGCGACAGTGGCGTCCTGCGTGGTCTTCGGCCCCGAAGGCCCGATCAAGTCCGACTACCGCCGGTACAACATCGAGGGCGTTACGGCCGGCGATGATTACGCGGCGATGCACCAGGCGTTGACCCGACGCTTCAGCAAACTGAAGGACGGGGAGGGCAAGCTGCCGGATATCCTGCTGGTGGATGGCGGTAAAGGCCAGTTGTCCATGGCCCGCGACGTGCTCGATGAACTGGCCGTACCTGATCTGATCCTGCTCGGCGTGGCAAAAGGCGCGACGCGCAAGGCCGGTTTCGAAACCCTGTACCTGAACGACGCCGCGCATGAATTCACCTTGCGTGGCGATTCTCCCGCGCTGCATCTGATCCAGCAGATTCGCGACGAAGCCCACCGATTTGCCATTACCGGGCACCGCGCCCGGCGTGGAAAAACCCGCCGGACGTCTACACTGGAAGGCGTCGCTGGCGTCGGTCCGACACGTCGGCGGGATTTGTTGAAACATTTTGGTGGATTGCAGGAGCTGTCTCGTGCAAGCATCGAAGAAATTGCCAAAGCCCCCGGGATCAGTAAAAAGCTCGCAGAGTTGATTTATGCAAATCTGCACAGCGAGTAGAATGCCCCCTCACCTCGTAGCCAGTTGTGCCGATGAATATCCCTAATCTGATTACCGTTCTACGCGTTCTGCTCATTCCGATCTTTATTTTGCTGTTCTACCTGCCTTACCACTGGAGCTTCCTGGCTTCCGCCTCGGTCTTCGCCTTTGCTGCCGCCACCGACTGGCTGGACGGGTACCTGGCCCGCCGCCTGGAGCAAAGCACACCGTTCGGGGCTTTTCTCGATCCGGTTGCCGACAAGCTGATGGTCGCGGTTGCGCTGGTACTGTTGGTGCAGGAACACGGAAACCTGTGGCTCACGCTGCCGGCTGCCGTGATCATCGGTCGCGAGATTGTCGTCTCGGCCCTGCGCGAATGGATGGCCGAACTGGGCGCACGTGCCCACGTCGCCGTATCGAACCTTGGCAAATGGAAAACCGCCGCGCAAATGCTCGCGCTGGTGATCCTGCTGGCCAACCCCAAGGATTTCAGTTTCTGGGTCTTGCTGGGCTACACCTTGCTGATGGTGTCGGCCGGCCTGACTTTGTGGTCGATGGTCCAGTACTTGCGGGCTGCCTGGCCACATCTGAAGACCGACGTTGAAAAGAAATAAAACTTTTTTGAATCAAAGGGTTGACGGGGCTTCTGGATTCTATAGAATGCGCCACACCAAGACGCGGGAATAGCTCAGTTGGTAGAGCACGACCTTGCCAAGGTCGGGGTCGCGAGTTCGAGTCTCGTTTCCCGCTCCAAGTTTGTACGCATTTGATGTCGCGCTACTAGATATCAAATGTTTTGAGGCCGAGTAGCAAAATGGTTATGCAGCGGATTGCAAATCCGCCTACGCCGGTTCGATTCCGACCTCGGCCTCCACTAATAAACAAGCTCCGTAGATCTATGATTTACGGAGCTTTTTTATTTGCAGTAGCCTGCAAGATTTAGTCTTGAAAAGGGTATTTGCGAACTTGCTTCACCGGGGCGGGATGTATATATTTCCACCTCTGCTGCACAGGCGTCATAACTGCCAGATCGTTATTTGGCAAAACCTGGACGCTTCACCGCGCTACCGCCCGAATGGCGAAACTGGTAGACGCATGGGACTTAAAATCCCCCGCTCGTAAGGGCGTGCCGGTTCGATTCCGGCTTCGGGCACCATATATATCAAGGGTTTGCGAGCGAAAGCTGAGCAAACCCTTGTTCGTTTCTGGTCCGCAATTATTGATCTGGTCCGCAATTCACTTTGTTGGAGAGACCTTATTCCCCATTCGATTGCGGATGTACTGCTCGGTCATTACGACGGTCCTATGCCCAAGTCGATCTCTGGCCTGCAGAATATCGCCGCTTGACTCCGCCTTGTCCGTGCCGGCTTTAGCGCGCAAATTGCGCATCTGGAACTCGAATTCTGAAACCCCGGCTGCTTCCCTGGCCAAGCCAAACCTTCCCCGCAACATCGCCACCGATATCTGCCTTCACCGACAAGCCAGATACCGCCCAGTCAACACTCTCCGTAAAACACGGCCGTGATTGTCAGCCTGAAGACTATTCCTACTGATCAACTTGCCCCTTTATTGCCAAGACATTGCAGGGCACCTGATATAGGACGTGTTCTGTAGTGCTGCCAATCAGCTTGTGCAGCCCTTTTCGATGTGAACTTCCCATTACGATCACATCGGTTCGACTATTGGCGGCGAAGTCGGACATCACTTTGGTAGGCGACCCTTCAATGAAGTGTTGTCGTTCAGAGGGTATGTGGTAGCTGTCAGCCAACGCAATGAAGGACTTATGCAGCGACCGACGTACGTCGTTGATGAAGCCTGGCATCGTCACGGCGCCGGCCCCGGCGTCAGAGATATGTGTTTGCGATGGATCGAAGGCGTGCAGCAGGTGCAACTCTGCATTGCACTGCATTGCCATCCGCTGTGCAGCCAGGACGATGCGATCGTTGATCTCAGTGATCTGGTGCTCTGGATGCGACAAATCCACTGCTGCCACTATCACCCGCGGAAGTGGACACCTGACTTCGCTGACCAGATGAACAGCAACCGGGCAATCACGCACCAGATGCCAGTCCAGAGGCGTGACGAATACGCGTTTGATCGCTGATTCGTGGTGTACGTCCTTGATAACCAGATCTGGATGCAGGTCCTTCACATGCTGAAGGATTTCCTGCAGTACGTCCCGAGCTAATGCAACTTCGGTGGTCACCGTAATACCATTGCCGCGCATCAGTTGGGCTTCATCTTGCAGCCACTTCTGGTTCTCTTGCTGACAGATCTCGCGAAATTGCTCATTCCCGCTCATCAACCCCAGGATGTCGACGTCTTCGATAAACACCGCGATATGCAGTACCGCGCCAGTGGCTTTGGCAAGTGCGACTGCCCGCTCTAGCGCCGGCGTGTGACGCATGGCTGGACCGACAATCAGAAAGAGGCGTTGATATTGGCTCATGTCGCACCTCCAGCATTCTGGGTTATCCGTTAGTTTCCGCCGGCACTCTCGTGCGCCACACTATTGGCGAGTTCCTGCCGTCTCAACTTCCCGGATCGACACTACCAATATACGCCCGCAATCAGTGACCGCGCACGGGAGGAGTCGCCCTGCGCATATCTCTGCTTTACTGGAACAAGTCGTGCGGATTATCGAGGGCTGCGTGTTCTCGGCAGCCGGTACTGGCTGGATGCCGGGTCCACATCTACACCCGTCGAGGTTGAGGACCAGCCCATGTCCCGGCTCCTCTGCGCCATGTTTTTCGCGTTGCTGCTAGTCGGCTGCGCCACCACGCGCATGCCCCACGACTTCAGCGAGGCGATCCCCGCCAGCGAATCGGCTTTCGGGCGTTCGATCCAGGCTCAGGCTGCCGCGCATGAGGGGCGCTCGGGTTTTCGCTTGCTGCCCAACAGCAGTGAAGCCTTCCGGGCGCGCGCCGAGTTGATCCGCAATGCGCAGAAATCCGTCGATCTGCAGTACTACATCGTGCATAACGGTCTCAGCACCCGGGCACTGGTCAATGAAATGCTGCTGGCTGCCGATCGCGGCGTACGGATACGTATCCTGCTCGATGACACCGCCACCGACGGCCAGGAAGAAGTCATCGCTACCCTGGCGGTGCACCCGAACATCCATATCCGCGTCTTCAACCCTTTGCATCTGGGGCGCAGCACCGTGGTGACTCGAACCATGGGCCGTTTGCTTGATCTTTCCCAACAACACCGACGCATGCACAACAAATTGTGGCTGGCTGACAACAGCGCAGCCATCGTCGGCGGACGCAACCTGGGGGATGAATATTTCGACGCCAAGCCGGATCTCAACTTCACCGACATGGACCTGCTTTGCATCGGACCGGTCGCCGAACAGTTGGGACACAGCTTCGATCAGTACTGGAACAGCGCCTTGAGCCAGTCGATCAGTGACTTCCAGATCAACAAGCCGACAGCACAAGACTTGCTCGAGAGCCGTCAACGTCTGGAGCAATCGCTCCAGTCCTCACGTACCGAGCACAGGGCTTTGTACAACCATCTCATGACCTACCAGACTCATCCGCAATTCGAGACTTGGCGCAAGCAGCTGATCTGGGCCCATAACACGGCGATGTGGGACGCTCCGAGCAAGGTCCTGGCTGACGGCGAACCGGCACGCGCGTTATTGATGGCCACACAACTGCGGCCTGAACTCGATGGCGTCAGTAACGAGCTGATCATGATCTCGGCCTACTTCGTCCCGCAACAGTCGGGCATGGACTATCTACTGGGCCGTGCCGATGCCGGCGTTGATGTGCGCCTGCTGACCAACTCACTGGAAGCCACCGATGTGCCGGCGGTGCATGGCGGCTATGCACCGTATCGCAAGACGCTGCTCGAACATGGCGTGAAACTCTATGAGCTGCGGCGTCAGCCGGACGATCCCGGCCGCAGCTCTTCGTTTGGATTCAGTGGTGGCTCGGACTCCAGCCTGCACACCAAGGCCATGATCCTGGACAAGCAGAAAGTGTTCATCGGCTCGTTCAATTTCGACCCGCGTTCAGTGTTCTGGAACACTGAAGTCGGAGTGCTGGTCGACAGTCCTGAACTGGCCGGCTACGTGCGTCAGGCGGCGCTTGAGGGCATGGCGCCGGCCATGAGTTACCAGGCCCGACTGGAAAACGGCGAAGTCGTCTGGCTCACCGAGGACGACGGTCGACAACATACCTTGCGCAAGGAACCCGGCGGCACATGGCGCAGCTTCAAAGCCTGGCTCAGCGACAAGGTCGGCCTGGAGAAGATGCTCTAGATCGAAACCCGGAGTCCCCCCTCTGGTCTCGTCGTGCAACAGGGATTTACAAAGAACCCTTTTGATAAGGGTGACGCGATCAAGCTGAAAGTCTTCTGACGTTTTTGCCTGCAATTGCCTGACTCAGGCGCCTTGCAGGAGACGGCTTGCCAGTGTTGGTCGTTAACGATTACACGTGTGAACTGGATAAACGCGGCGCACTGGAGTCCATCGCCAGCAGGCTGGCTCCTGTAGGAGCTGGCTTGCCAGCGATGGTCGTGAACGATAACGCGGGTGAACTGGATGAACGCGGCGCATTCGAGCCCATCGCCAGCAAGCCGGCTCCTACAGTTTTAGCGTGGGCAGGGTCCCCTGTGGGAGCTGGCTTGCCAGCGATGGTCGTCAACGATAACGCGTGGGATCTGGATTAACGCGGCGCACTGGATTCCATCGCCAGCAGGCTGGCTCCTACAGTAGTTACCCGGGATTGTGCGAAGAACTTATTTTTGAGCGTGATGGATGACACAACGAAATTTTTTGCTGTTGGCTTTGTTGTTCATGTTTTTGACAGGTTGCACGACTACGCCACCCAAGGATCAAAACAATCTCTGCAGCATTTACCGTGAGTATCCCGACTGGTACGAGGACTCGCTGGAAATGCAGAGTGAGTATGGGACGCCTCTGCATGTGGCCATGGCGATCATGAAGCAGGAAAGCAGCTACGTGGCGGACGCATTGCCGCCGCGTGACTACCTGCTCTGGGTGATCCCCTGGGGGCGAGTCAGTTCGGCCTACGGTTATGCGCAGGCTCAGGACCCGGTGTGGGGTGAGTACAAGGACAGTACCGGCAACGGCGGCTCACGTGACAGTTTCGACGACGCGATCATGTTTATCGGCTGGTACACCACGGGCACGCAACGTCAGCTCGGAATCTCCAAATGGGACACCTACAATCAGTACCTGGCTTATCACGAGGGGCGTGGGGGCTTTAGCCGCAATTCCTATCGCAGTAAACCGTGGCTGATGCAGGTTGCCCAGAAAGTGCAAAAGCAATCGGAGATTTACAACGCCCAACTCAAGCAGTGTCGCCAGGCGCTGGAGGATGATCGCAGTGGGTGGTTCTAGCGCGGCAAAGACTCCGCTAGCAGGCGTTATCCGGGATCAAGGGCTTGCCAGCGAAAGCCGATGCAAGCCCTTGTCGGTTTCTGCGCCATCATTTCTGTCTTGAGGGTGGCTGCCGGATGTTTTTCAGGAAGCCGGGCCTGCCTTGCGACGATCGCTGCCGGTCGGGTTGCCGGTGTTGATCAGCCTTCTTTCCTGCAACACGTTTTCCAACGCCTGGCGGTCTGACGGGGTCAATTGATGCTCTCGCTCCTTGAGTTCCAGCAGGATCGGGGTGGACCACTGGCGATAGGTTTGTTCGGCGCTACGATTGAGTGACATGCGTTTTCTCCTTGATCAGGCTCCTGCCAATAAAGGCGCCGCAGTTCGATACGCAAGAGACCCTAGCCGACGAACCCTGTTCTCGCCAATGCGTTACATCGGACGATCATTTCCCCAGATGCCCGCAGCTGCGGTGCGCTGCACGTAGTCGCTGAAGTCGCGCGCCGGCCGTCCCAGTGCCCGCTGAACGCCATCGGTCACAGGTGTGTTGCGGCCGTCGAGCACGGTGGTGAAGAGGTACAGCACCAGATCGATCAACGCCGGGGGAAGTTGTTCCTGTTCCATTGCCTGTCGATAGGCGGGCGCCGGTACGGCCACGAATTCGATGTTGCGATGGGTGGCACGGGCAATCTCGGCCACGGCGTCGGCAAAGGTCAACGCCCGAGGGCCGGTCAATTCATAGAGCTGGTGTGTGTGCCCGGGTTGGGTCAATGCGGCGACGGCGCACTCGGCGATGTCGTCTGCATCGACAAAGGGTTCGGCGACCTGGCCGACGGGGAGTGCGAGTTCTCCTTGCACAATGGGTTCAAGAAAGTGCGCCTCGCTGAAGTTCTGGCAAAACCAGCTGGCCCGCAGAATCGTCCAGTCAATCCCGCTGTCCTGTACGACACGTTCGGCCTGTTGCGCTTCGACTTCGCCGCGCCCGGATAACAAAACCAGTTTGCGGACTCCGCTTTTCACCGCCAGGTCGGTGAAAGCCTGGATGGTTTCCACGGCGCCTGGAACGGCGAGATCGGGCTGGAAGGATATGTAGACCGCATGAACACCATCGATTACGGCGTCCCAGGTCGATCGATCTTCCCAGTCGAAAGGAGGATTCGCATCGCGGGAACCCTGGCGAACGGGCAGGCCGGCCGCTTCGAGTCGTTGGGTGATTCGCCGTCCGGTTTTGCCGGTGGCGCCGAGGACCAACAGGGTTTGCTGGGCGGTGTTCATCGCGTTCATCTCCATCGGTTAATGTGAGTAATACTCACGTTTAAAAGATGATAGATCCTCATGTTTGTACGTCAACCCATCGGATCGAATCGCCCGACGGGTGGACATCAGTTGTTTGGCATGGGGATGGGCGATGCTAAGGTGAGTACATGTCACGTTATTGATCGGGAAATTCACTCGTGCGCAAAAAGACCCCTGAAGCCCTCGAACATCCAGCTGCAGAAGCTGTTCGGCGTAATCCCATGCAACAGCGCAGTCGCGAGCGTCAGGAGCGGATTCTGTCAGCAGCGACTCAATTGATTGCGGACAAGGGCAGCGATCAGCTCAAGATGAGTGAAATCGCCGAGCGCGCCGAGATCTCGATCGGTTCCCTTTATCAGTATTTCCCCGACAAGAGCGCCGTCATTCGAACGCTCGCCGAACGCTACAACGCTGAGAGCCGTCGTTGCATTGCACAGGCATTGGAGGCTGTCGAGGATGCCCAAGGGTTGCAGGCCGCCTATTCGCAGTTGCTCGACCTGTATTACGAGATCGTGATGGCGACACCGGTGATGCGTGACATCTGGTCCGGCATGCAGGCCGACAAGCAGTTGTTGCAGCTGGAGCTGGAGGAGAGCCGGGTGGCCGGAACGCTGCTGGCCCAGACCATGCTTCGTGTATATCCGCAAAGCGATGAGCTGAAGGTCCGGCAATCCGCGTTTTTGATCTGGCACCTGGGCGAGGCGACCATGCGCTTGGCGGTCACTTGTACGCCAGAGGAAGGGCGCGCGCTGGTCGAGGCGTTCAAGCGTATGTCCCTGCGCGAGGTCCTGGAGCCAGCGTGCAGGGACATCTGATCGCAGTAAAAGCTGCCTAGACGAAAGGTTGGCCGGGAAATCCCCGTGGCAGTCGTTGCCGGCCGGCCATCGCGGTCAGTCGTTCGGTCCAGGCTGAACGCCAGTTATCGGCGGTGTGCACGGCTTTGGCTTTGCGTGCTGCGCGGCGGGCCGCGTTGCGTTCAGCCTTGCGGGCTTCTTTGTAGGCGTCGGTGTTTCGGCAGCTTCTGCATTTGACCCGATTGAGTTCGCGGGTCGATACCAGGTTGTTGCCGTGATGACCGCAGGCCAGGTGCCCGCTGACTTTGAAGTGAGTGACCATTGGAACGTCTCCTTGGTGACGTGTGATCGGTTGACCCCACGTGAGCGGTGACGTTCGATTGGTTTTGCGCCACAAAAAATCCCGGCACGAGGTCGGGTTGCAAGAGTGGGTGAAAACTCGGCAGGCAGCCAGCTATCCGGAGGCGTCAGTGCCACCGGTCATGCTGCCCGAATCGGGCCTGTCCTCGTACAGCGAATCCGTGGCGGTCATCTGAACCGAGGCAGAGGCCGGTCGACAGGCTGGAGAGAAGACAGGGTGTGCCGGATCAGCGGCGTGTCCTTCTCGATGTCGTTGAGGCGATCACGAATTCTGAGGGCGGTGGGGTGTCCGCCTTGATGATCGACCCAGTCGGCGATTTCCTTGCAGGCCGCAGCCAGGCGCGCCTGACGGGAGTCCAGCAAGGTGAGCAGGGTGGTGATGGACTCTTTTTCGGACATGGGAGACACCTCCGTTCAAGAAACCTGGTGTGGCAGCAAAAAGCCCGCCTGGAGCGAGCTTTCTGCCGTTGGGGTCGCTGTTCCTTCAGCCATTTCAGTATAGACCCGTTAAAAAATGGTGACAGGCCCTCAACTTTGTCGGGCTGTCACTTGTGATTTGGCGTTCAACTGCCGGCAAACACGCTGAGCGTCTTCTTCAGTGTCGTAGCCATCTCCGATAAAGCCTTGGGTGCGGGTATCGGCGATGCGATACCAGACCGCGGCATCCGGCGGCAGGTGGTCATTTTCACCCGCACGGCGGCCATGAATGATGATCCTGTTGCAACGCTTCACGACGAAAATGTCTTCCATGGCGTCTCCGCAGCGGATTCGTGTTCAGTTCAACTATAGAAGTCATTGGTGATCGTGCAAAAAATAGGCAGGTCAATTCGTCGGTTCAGGCGCGGCGGGCATTCTCTCAAGGAAGATCGCCAGCCCGACCTCCTCGGCCGATAGCCCCTTGCGCGCCCTGTTCCTTGGCAGTTGCGCCAGATCACCGAGAACAAAGCCATCCAGCACCGCCGGGTGGATATAGCATTTGCGGCACACCGCCGGGGTATTGCCGAGCTGCCTGGCAACGTTCTTGACCATTTCCACCAGGTGCCGCCTGGCGTCCGTTTCAGGCTCCCAGTGCAGTTTGCGCAACATCGCCAGCGCCAGGACGCTGCCGGCCCAGGTGCGGTAATCCTTGGCGGTGAAATCGGCGCCGGTGAGCGTTTGCAAATAGCTGTTGATGTCGGATGAACTGACGGTGTGCCGGTCTCCGTTTTCATCCAGATACTGAAACAGGTTCTGCCCGGGAATGTCCTGGCAACGTTTGATGATCCGCGCCAGTCTTCGGTCTTTCACGGTGATCTGGTGTTCGACGCCACTTTTGCCGCGGAACTGGAACAGGATGGCACTGCCGTTGATCTCTACATGGCGGCTGCGCAAGGTCGTCAGGCCATAGGAGCGGTTGTCCCGGGCATATTGGCTGTTGCCGATACGGATCAACGTCGTGTCCAGCAAAGTGATGACCGTGGCCATGACTTTGTCGCGACTGAACCCCGGTGCCGCCAATTCGGCCTCCAGTCGCTGGCGCAGTTTCGGCAAGGCCAGCCCGAACTCACGCAGGCGCAAGTATTTGTCGGCGTCGCGCACCTCCCGCCAGCGCGGGTGATAACGGTATTGTTTGCGACCCCGGGCATCCCGGCCGGTGGCCTGCAGGTGCCCGCATGGATCGGCGCAGATCCACACCTCGGTATAGGCGGGGGGCACCGCGAGTGCGTTGAGACGCTTGATCGCCTCCGGGTCGGTGATGCGCCGGCCCGCCGGGTCGAAATAGGCGAATTTTCCGCGCAGTTTCCTGCGGGTGATGCCCGGTTGGGTGTCATCGACATAATGCAGGTCAGGCGGCAGTTCATCAGGCATGACAAGCGTCCTGGGCGAGGAATCACGGGGCGTTACAGCCATGGACCGCGCCCCGCTGCAGTCGTGCCGGCGGATTTACGCCAGCACTGCGACCGCTTTGATTTGTGCCCAGAGTTGCTGGCCAGGGTGGACGTTCAGTTGATCGCGGGAATAACGCGTGATCCGCGCCAGCAGCGGCGTACCGGCGGCGTCCAGGCGAATCAGCACATGGGCGGCGTTGTCGGCGTTCATTTCACTGACCACCGTCACCGGCAGGCGATTGAGAATGCTGCTTTGCCCGGCACTGTGCAGGTTCAGGCTGACATCCCGCGCCTGAACCTTGCAGCGCAGTGCCTGGCCTGTATCCATGGGCGTATGCGGTACCCGAATGTTCAGGCTGGTGCCGGGCAATTGCAGGCTCAGCAATTGGTAGTCGGCGTCATAGGCGCTGACACGACCTTCGATCACCACGCCGGCGTCGTCCCCCATGGCCAGAGGCAAGTCGAGGCGCGCCAGGGTCTGGCCGATCGGACCGCTGGCCAGTGCCTTGCCGTGGCTGAGCAACACGATATGGTCGGCCAGCCGCGCGACCTCATCCTGGGAGTGGCTGACGTACAGCACCGGAATGTCGAGCTCGTCGTGCAGCCGCTGCAGGTAGGGCAGGATTTCACTTTTGCGTTGGGCATCCAACGCGGCCAGTGGCTCGTCCATCAACAACAGTTTCGGGCTGGTGAGCAAGGCGCGGGCGATGCCGACGCGCTGTCGCTCGCCGCCCGAAAGGTGTTGCGGATGGCGGTCCAGCAAATGGCGGATACCCAGCAACTCGCTGGCGTGGGCCATGTCGACCCGCCGCTGCGGCTTCGGGATGCGCTTGAGGCCGAATTCCAGGTTGGCCAGCACCGACAGATGAGGAAACAGGCTGGCTTCCTGGAACACGTAGCCCAGCGTGCGTTTGTGCGGTGCGACGAAAACCTTGTTGGCGCTGTCTTGCCAGACTTCATCGTTGATCTGGATAAAACCCTGATCGGCCCGTTCCAGACCGGCGATGCAGCGCAGGCAAGTGGTCTTGCCCGAGCCGGAATGACCGTACAGCGCCGTGACGCCACGGCCCGGCAGTTGCAAGTCGACGTCCAGGGCGAAGCCCGGGTAATCCAGTTTCAGGCGCATGTGAATCATCGTTCAGCTCCAGCCCGCTTTGGTTTTTCGGCTGGAATACAGCGCCAGCAAGACGACAAACGAGAACACCAGCATCGCCCCGGCCAGCCAGTGGGCCTGGGCGTATTCCATGGCTTCGACGTGATCGTAGATCTGCACCGAGACCACGCGGGTCTTCTCGGGAATGTTGCCACCGATCATCAGCACCACGCCGAACTCGCCGACGGTGTGGGCGAAACCGAGAATGGCGGCGGTAATGAAACCGGGGCGGGCCAGGGGCAGGGTCACGCTGAAAAAGGTGTCCCAGGGATTGGCCCGCAGCGTCGCAGCCACTTCGAGCGGGCGCGTGCCAATGGCGGAAAAAGCGTTTTGCAGCGGCTGGACGACAAAGGGCATCGAATACAACACCGAGCCAATGACCAGACCTGCAAAACTGAAGGTGAGGGTGCCAAGACCGAGTGATTGGGTGAACTGGCCAATGAACCCGTGAGGGCCCAGCGCCAGCAACAGATAAAAACCGATCACGGTCGGTGGCAACACCAGGGGCAGGGCGACAATCGCCCCGACCGGACCGCGCCACCAGGAGCGGGTGCGCGAAAGCCATAACGCAATCGGAGTGCCGACAATCAGCAGGATGACGGTCGTCAGGGACGCCAGTTTCAGGGTCAGCCAGATGGCGGAAAAATCGGCACTCGATAGCGACATTTTAGATTTCGTAGCCGTAGGACTTGATGACAGCTGCCGCTTTCGGCCCCTTGAGGTAGTCAACCAATGCCTTGGCGGCCGGGTTGTCCTTGCCCTTGTTGAGGATCACGGCGTCCTGCTTGATCGGGTCGTGCAGGCTGGCCGGAACGATCCAGGCCGAACCGCTGGTGATCTTGCCATCCTTGTAGATCTGCGACAGCGCGACAAAACCCAGCTCGGCGTTGCCGGTGGAGACGAACTGATAGGCCTGGGTGATGTTCTGGCCTTCAACGATCTTGTCCTTGACCTTGTCGGTCAGACCTTCCTTGGCCAGCACCTGGGTCGCCGCCAGGCCGTAAGGCGCAGCCTTCGGATTGGCGATGGACAGGTGCTGGTACTCGTTCTTTTTCAGCACATCGCCCTTGGCATCGACGTAGCCTTCCTTGGCCGACCACAGCGCCAGGGTGCCGACCGCGTAGGTGAAACGCGAACCCTTGACGGTGTCGCCTTCGGCCTCGAGTTTTTTCGGGGTGCTGTCGTCTGCCGAGAGGAACACTTCGAACGGCGCGCCGTTTTTGATCTGGGTGTAGAACTGGCCGGTGGCGCCAAAGGCGGTGACCAGTTTATGCCCGGTGTCCTTTTCGAAATCCGCGGCGATGGCCTGGATGGGGGCGGTGAAGTTGGCAGCGACAGCCACCTGGACTTCGTCCGCCTGGGCCGAGCCGAAAGCAAATACGGCGAGCAGGCTCGTGAGGCACGCAGGGGCAAAACGTGAGACGCGAATGGTCATGAAACGGCTCCGTTAAAGGCAATTGCAGCTAGGGTAAATCGTTATGTAGAGAAATATATAGCGGATTGCCTTTAAACGGAATGTGCTGCGTTTATAATTGTATACAATTTTAACGCAGGTTATGCTCAGGGGCGACCTAGCAGTCTCGCTAATCCTTCTTCAGCCAGTTTTCGAGTCAGTGCCTCGGTGGTCAATTCAACGCCGAGAGTAAATGCCTGGCCGGCCCAGAGGTTGCTGAAGTCCGCTTCACCTTTGGCCCGCAACGGCATCAACGCGCCACCAGCCAGGGGGAAGGCCGGAGCCTTGGTGCTCATGGGCCCCAGTTCACGCATCACCCGGTTAAGGATGCCCCGGGCCGGGCGACCGGTGAACACGTTGGTCACCGCCGTCTCGCTTTCCTTGGCGGTGCGCAACGCTTTGTGATGGGACGGGCTGACCTTGGCCTCCGGGGTGAACAGGTACGCCGTGCCCACCTGTACCGCCGAAGCGCCCAGCATGAAGGCGGCGGCGACGCCTCGTGCGTCAGCGATGCCGCCAGCGGCAATCACCGGCACTTTCACTGCATCGACGACTTGCGGCACCAGGGCGAAAGTCCCCACCTGGCTGCTCAGGTCATCGCTGAGGAACATCCCGCGATGGCCTCCGGCTTCATAGCCCATGGCGATGATCGCATCGCAGCCATGCTGCTCCAGCCACACCGCTTCTTCGACGGTGGTGGCCGAGGACAACACTTTCGCACCGGTGGCTTTGACCCGGTCGAACAGGGGTTTTTCCGGTAGGCCAAAGTGAAAGCTCACCACTTCAGGGCGAAACTCTTCGATCACTTGGCAGGCCGCGTCATCGAACGGCGCCCGATTGGACACCGGGGTTGGCGCATCGAAATCGGCACCGAGTTCCTGGTAGTAGGGTTGCAGCAGGTTTTTCCAGTCCTGCGCGCGTTGCTCATCAGGGGCTGGAGTTTGATGACAGAAAAAATTGACGTTGATCGGGCGCTGGGTGTGTTGGCGGATTGTTTTCAGCTCTTCGCGCAGTTGGTCGATGCTGAGCATCGCCGCTGGCATCGAACCGAGGCCGCCGGCATTGCAGGCTGCAATCACCATGGCCGAGTTGTTGGCTCCGGCCATCGGCGCCTGAATGATCGGCAGCTCGATCCCGAGCAGGTCAAGTATGCGGGTATCTGGCCATGGGGTCATGTGCTGTGTTCTCCGACGTTGAAGCAGGGCTGGGACGGTAGAACAGGATTTGTAACGCAACGATTGGCGCAAGGCCAGTCGTCTTTTCAGTTCGCCAGGCTTTCTTCGGCGCCCGACGGCTTGGCTGATTGGCTTAAAGTCGAGTACGACAATCTGCTGCCATGTGTTATTTCAAATGCACCACAACCCGACTGATTCCATTGAGAGGCCGTAATGTTCAAAGGTGTTTTGATCGACAAAGACGACAGCGGTTACCGGGCGACACTGCAAGAGATCCAGGACGATCAGTTACCCGAGGGCGATGTCACGGTGCGTGTTGCCTACAGCACGCTGAACTTCAAGGATGGCCTGGCGATCACCGGCAGCAGTCCGGTGGTGCGCAAATTCCCGATGGTGCCGGGCATCGACCTGGCCGGTGTGGTCGAGGTCAGCGGGCATCCGGACTACAAGGTCGGTGACGCAGTCCTGCTCAATGGCTGGGGCGTAGGGGAAGGGCATTGGGGCGGCCTGGCGCAGAAGGCTCGCCTGAACGGTGACTGGCTGATCCCGTTGCCCAAGGCATTCACCGCCGCCCAGGCGATGGCCATCGGTACGGCGGGCTACACGGCCATGCTGAGCATCCTGGCTTTGGAACATAATGGTGTGACCCCCGGGCAGGGCGAAATCCTGGTGACCGGCGCCAACGGTGGCGTCGGCAGTTTCGCCATCGCGTTGCTGAACAGGCTCGGCTATCGGGTGGTCGCGTCCACCGGACGTACCTCGGAGCACGACTACCTGAAGCAACTGGGCGCCAGCGAAATCATCGATCGCGCCACCTTGTCCGAGCCGGGCAAACCCTTGGCCAAGGAGCGCTGGGCGGCCGTGATCGATTCGGTGGGCAGCCACACCCTGGCCAATGCGTGCGCCAGCACCAAGGCCAATGGCACCGTCGCGGCTTGTGGTTTGGCGCAGGGCATGGACTTTCCGGCGTCCGTTGCGCCGTTCATCCTGCGCGGTGTAACCCTGGCCGGCATCAACAGCGTGACCCAGCCCAAAGCCAAGCGCGTGGAGGCCTGGAGTCGCCTGGCCAAGGACCTGGACTTCAACCTGTTGCCGTTGATCAGTCACGAAATCGGCTTGAGCGAAGCCATCGAGGCCGCGCCGCGCTTGCTTGCCGGGCAGTTGCGCGGGCGCGTGGTGGTGGACGTGAATCGCTGATTACTGCGATTCACGCTCCAGCAACTGGCGTTTGCGTTCGACACCCCAGCGATAGCCCGAGAGATTGCCATCGCTGCGCACCACGCGATGGCACGGGATCGCCACGGCCAGGTTGTTCGCGCCACAGGCTTGAGCCACGGCGCGAACGGCTTTTGGCGAACCGATGCGTAACGCGACATCGGCGTAGCTCGCCGTGCTGCCAACGGGTATTTCCCGCAGCGCTTGCCAGACCCGTTCCTGAAACGCGGTGCCGCGCACGTCCAAGGGCAGGTCCAGGCCAATCGCCGGGGCTTCAATAAAGCCGACGACCTTGGCAATCAACGCTTCGAACGCCTGATCGGCGCCAATCAAATTGGCTCGCCGAAACTTGTCTTGCAGATCACAGACCAGTTGGTGCGGATCATCACCGAGCAAAATTGCGCAAACCCCGCGTTCACTTTGCGCCACCAGAATCGCCCCCAGCGAACACTGGCCCACGGCAAAACGAATGTCGTTGTTTTGCCCGGCAGCGCGGTAGTCCCCGGGTTTCATTCCGAGCAGTTGGTCTGCCGCTTCGTAAAACCGGCTGTTGGAGTTGAAGCCGGCGTCATACAGGGCATCGGTCACCGAGCCGCCGTCTGTCAGGCGCTCGCGCACCTTGCGCGAACGATGGGCATCGGCGTAACCCTTGGGCGTCAGGCCGGTGACGGCTTTGAACACGCGATGGAAGTGGAAGCTGCTCAATCCCGCAGCCTCGGCCAATTCGCCCAGGGTGGGCAGCGTTTCGGCGCTTTCAATCTGGCGGCAGGCAGCGGCCACGGTGGCGGCATGCTGCGCGGCGAGTTCGCTCTGATCCTTTGCCGCGCGCTTGCTCGGACGATAACCCGCGGCCCGGGCCTGTTCGGCGCTATCGAAGAATTCGACATTGTGTGGCTTGGGCAGGCGCGCGAGGCTGCTGGGGTTGCAGTAGATGCCTGTGGTCTTCACG
The DNA here is from genome assembly GCF_059424105.1 of Pseudomonas sp. GW456-E7. Lineage (NCBI taxonomy): Bacteria > Pseudomonadati > Pseudomonadota > Gammaproteobacteria > Pseudomonadales > Pseudomonadaceae > Pseudomonas > Pseudomonas sp. GW456-E7. The sequence continues at coordinate 16,613 of NZ_JBWKZB010000010.1, forward strand.
GCATAGACAAACTGCCCGTCAGCCTTGGGGTCGCGCGCGACCACGGCGGCCCAGCGCGGATCGTTTTCGATGGTGATCTTGGTCGATTGGGTTGTCATGGCGTCACGTCCTTTGAGGAGTTGCCTGCACATTAACCATGGGGCAATTCCCACACACTCCGGCGCTTGCGGTCAAATTCGAAGTCTTCATCCGGCGGTGCGGAAGGTGAAGTTGATGCGTTGCTCGCCCAGTCTCGGGTGAAGGCCGTCCTTGATCGGCAACACGCCGTGATAACGCAGGCGATCCACGCCACCCCAGACCACGATGTCACCATGCAGCAGGGGGATGCGCTGGCTTTTGTCACTGCGTGCAAAGCCGCCGAACAGGAAGATTGCCGGCAGGCCCAGCGATACCGAAACGATGGGGGCTGCGTAGGAATGTTCGTCCTTGTCTTGATGCAATGACATTTTTGCCCCGGGGATGTAGCGGTTGATCAGGCAGGAATCGGGCACAAATCCGCTGAAACCCGCAGCCTGCGCCGCCGCTTGTGCCAGTTGGAGAAACACCTCGGGCATCATTGGCCAGGGCTGACCGGTTTGTGGATCATCGCGGGTGTATCGATAGCCGCTGCGGTCTGTGGTCCAGCCGAATGTGCCGCAACTGCTCAGGGCGACCGACATGGTGAAACCGCCGGGCGTGACCATCTGCCGAAACGGCGCGGCCGCCAGCACCATCTCCAGCGCGGGCAGCAAACGCTCGAGCCAGGGCAGGGCGAAGCCCCTGAGCACCCAGGATTGTTCGCCGATCTGCTGGTGCCTGGGCTCTTGCTCGGGCTCTGCATCGGCAAACAGATCGAAAGTCAGCGGGTTCATGGGCTCATGTCGCATCGTGAAAGATGATTCCAAGGGTATGCCGTTTGCCGCTGTGCAGGCGACTCACGCCGTGGCGCAGGGTCACGCGGTAGTAACCGCGAGTGCCTTTGACCGGCCGCTGGTTGACGGCAAAGATCAGCCCGTCACCTTTCTTCAGGTTGATGACCATCGGCCGTGACTGCATCCGCGGGCGTTGTTCGGTCATGACAAATTCGCCACCGCTGAAGTCTTGATCGGGGACCGACAGCAGAATCGCCACTTGCAGCGGGAAAACATGCTCACCGTACAGATCCTGATGCAGGCAGTTGTAGTCCTGCGGACCATATTGCAGCAACAAGGGTGTCGGACGGTTCTGACCAGCGGCATGACAGCGCTCGAGGAAGGCAGAATGAGTGTCAGGAAAACGCTGCGGCAAACCCATTTGTTCATGCCAGCGATTGGCGATCGGCGCCAGGCGCGGGTAGAGCGCGCTGCGCAAGCGCGCCACAAGGTCCGGCAACGGGTAGCTGAAATACTTGTACTCGCCGCGGCCGAAGCCGTGACGAGCCATCACCACGTGCGAGCGAAAGGACTCGGTCCGGGGGTACAGGGCGCTGACCTGATCACAAGCCTTGTGGCTCAACAGTGAAGGGATGACGGCGTAACCGTCCAGGTCAAGTTGCTGTTCCAGCCGGGGCCAGTCCAGCCGGTCCAGATAGTGCTCGCTCATTGCCGGGCCTCTAGTGGTTGAGGTGGCCAGTCTGGAAGACTTGAATGCAGCAGGCACTCCGGCGCTTGCGGTCGAACTGCGAACGGGAGCCGACGTCCACTGTCGCTCCGGGTTGCGTTACAGCGCTTTGCTGACGCTGATTTCGCTGATGACGTCGTCCTGTCCATGAATGGCATCCAGCGCCGCTTTGGCTTCTTCTGCGGTGCCGTTTTCAAGCTGGGCAAACTCGAAGCGGCGCTCACCGTTGAGTTTGTATTTGATGACGTACTTGGTCGTTTGGGCCACGGTCGTATCTGCCTGTCTCGTGTTTCGGGTGTGCCGATCAGCTCAGTTTCGTGCTGGAACGGCGAATGATTTTGATCGAGTGCGTCAGGGTGGGCTTGCGCGTCACGCTGATAGCGCGGCGGTTGACGGTGTCGATCGTGATGTTCCAGAAACCGGTGCTGGGGGCGGTGATGCGCGCCGGAAACGTGTCGAATGCACCGCCGTGATAGGTATGACGGCCGCCATTCTTGAAGCTGCGGAAGTTGGCGTCGTTCATCAAACGGATGTTGCACATTTGGGAGCATTGAATGACGACGATGTCGTCTTCATTGAGGTGCTCGCGCTGATGGATAAATTTCATGGGGCGCCTCCAGAAGGGCTTTTTCTACAAAATCAAAACGATAGCATGGGCGATGGGCGCAGTTTATCAGCCCGAAGGCCTTATTATCCGGTCGCTTTGACAATTTAAAACGCTAATTTCACCTTTGATGAGCGATAAAGCAGTTTGCCTCGGAGAAAAAACGCATCTGCGTTGTCCGAGCCTCTTTATCGGAGGTTTTGTATGAAGTGGGGTTTGTGGGTTGTTTCGCTGGCGGCATTGGTGAGCGGTTGTGCGAATGTCTCTGACATCAACGAGTCACTGCCGACCATGAGCGTGATTTCTGGCAAGAACCCCCATGAATATGCGCAATGCCTCAGCGAAAAACTGGCCGACAGTCGTGGCGCCTTGCAAATCGAGCCGCACAAGGATGGCCTGCGTGTGATCGTGCCGCTCAAGTTTTCAACGGGGCCGTCAGCCATATTCGACATTGAAGAGCGCTCGGGTGGCAGCAGCATCAAGCTGCACGAGAGCATGTCCAATGTCCCGGTGCGTCCAAAGGATGTGCAGAAGGCTGCCACCGAGTGCATTTCCGGCTGATAAACTATCGACCCACAGCACCGATGCCGCCAAGGCCTGTTTTTGGCGGCATTGTCATTTCTGGAGTCGACTATGAAACGAGAGCAGGTCCGGGAGCGCCATGCAGAGGGACTTATCACTGCCACCCATGTGATCCAGAATCCGGCGGAGCTGGGGGAGTGGATCGTGTTTTTCAAGAAAAGCGCCGGGCGCAGCTATTTCCTGGTGGATGACAATGACGAAGTCGAGTCCTTTGGCAAACTCGACGAGTTGATCGAAACAGTACGCGGACTCGGGATCAAGTTCGCCGAAATTCATCTGTAGGGCCGAGCCCCTTATTTGCAGACCACCACGACGCTGCGGTTCTTGTAATTGCCGATATCGGCGCCGAGGGTTTTTTCACTGACCTTGAGCGCTGGCGTGCCGTCGGTGCCGACAATCCGGTAGCCGGTTCCTGCACAGGAGGCATCGGCCTTTTCGTAGCAGGCGGCCCAGGAATTCGCCTCTCCCGAGCAATCGATCGTCAGGCCCTGCTCTCCATTGCCCAGGTAGGTTTCTTCCGACGTTGCGCAGCCGCTCAGGGCCAATACCGCTAGCAAAGGCAAAATTTTATTCATGGTTTGATCATCGTCAGGGGGTGGGCTAAGGCTGAGACAGCGCCGGATTCAAAAGGTTATAGCCAAAGGCCACTTCTTTTTCGGTGTTCCGATCAAGATCAAAGGATCGCAGCCTTCGGCAGCTCCTACAGGGACCGCGGTGCGGTTTACCGGGTGGGCAGCTACATGCCGAGCCGATCTCGATCATCTTGATCCGGGCGTTCATCTGGTTGAAGTCGGGGTTGTGAGGTCAACCCGACCCTTGTAGGAGCTGCCGAAGGCTGCGATCTTTTGATCTTGATCTTCAGCAACCTCCAGATCGCAAAAGCAGGATCAAAAGATCGCAGCCTTCGGCAGCTCCTACAGTGTTCCCCGGGATTCCGTGAAGCGCCATAAAAAAGCCCTGTGCTAAGACAGGGCTATTCGAGAGGGGGCGTCGATCAGCTCTTGTCCTTGCCGCGTCGCTTGGGTTCCGGGTGCTCCAACTCCAGCACCGAGGCCACTTCGATTGCCAGGGCTTCGGAAGGGAAAGGCCCGGCGATATTTTCACCGGCGACACTGGCCACCCACCATTGACCGTCTTTCGCCTTGTTGATCAGGAATCCGTTGACGCTTTTTGCTTCCGACATCTATTTGCCTCGTTGTCTGGTTCAATCGCGCCATGATACCGGCAAACGCGCGCAACGGGTGCCGATGAGCGTATGGTGATCGGTTCCGGGCGGTAGAAAGCCGTGCATTTGCGCCAGTCTCTGCTATGCATAAGAGGCTGTGCAATCGCCTGTGCAACCTCACAGGGAACTATCCGCCAGAATAATTCTCTATGTTGGCATCAGTTAGCCAGCGCGGGGGCATTGTAAGGTGCACGCCGCCTGATTAGACTGCGCCGAAACTCGTACACACAGCCCTTTCAAGGACTTATATGATCAAGAAATGCTTGTTCCCAGCAGCCGGTTACGGTACTCGCTTCCTGCCAGCGACTAAAGCCATGCCCAAAGAAATGCTGCCGGTGGTGAACAAGCCACTGATCCAGTACGGCGTCGAAGAAGCACTGGATGCCGGCTTGACCGAAATCTCCATCGTCACCGGCCGCGGCAAGCGCGCCCTGGAAGACCACTTCGACATCAGCTACGAGCTGGAAAACCAGATCAAGGGCACCGACAAGGAAAAATACCTGGTCGGCATCCGCAAGCTGCTCGACGAATGCTCTTTCTCCTACACCCGTCAGACCGAAATGAAAGGCCTGGGCCACGCGATCCTCACCGGCCGCCCGCTGATCGGCGATGAGCCGTTCGCCGTGGTACTGGCGGATGACCTGTGCGTCAACCTCGAAGGCGACGGCGTACTGACCCAGATGGTCAAGCTGTACAAGCAGTTCCGCTGCTCGATCGTGGCCATCCAGGAAGTCGATCCGCAAGAAACCAACAAGTACGGCGTGATCGCCGGCGAGATGATCCGTGACGACATCTACCGCGTACACAGCATGGTTGAAAAACCAAAGCCGGAAGACGCACCGTCGAACCTGGCCATCATCGGCCGCTACATCCTGACCCCGGACATCTTCGACCTGATCGAACAAACCGAGCCAGGCAAGGGCGGTGAAATCCAGATCACCGACGCCCTGATGAAGCAGGCCCAGAACGGCTGCGTCATGGCCTACAAGTTCAAGGGCAAGCGTTTCGACTGCGGTGGCGCCGAAGGCTACATCGAAGCGACCAACTTCTGCTTCGAGAACTTCTACAAGACGGGCAAGGCTTACTGATAGCTGGCGTCCTGTTTGTATCGAAAAGCCACCTACGGGTGGCTTTTTCATTTTCCGGCCTCATATCGTGTTCAGCGCTTGCTCCACAAATGTCCGCAGGTATGCTGGTCACCTGCCGAGGAGATTGAAAATGGCCTACGATTTTGACCTTTATGTGATTGGTGCCGGTTCCGGCGGTGTACGGGCTGCGCGGTTTGCCGCCGGGTTTGGCGCAAAAGTGGCGGTGGCCGAGAGTCGCTACCTGGGCGGCACTTGTGTGAACGTCGGCTGCGTGCCGAAAAAATTGCTGGTCTACGGTGCGCACTTCGCCGAGGACTTCGAGCAGGCATCCGGCTTTGGCTGGAGCCTGGATGAGGCGCAGTTCGATTGGGCGACGCTGATCGCCAACAAGGACCGCGAGATCAATCGCCTCAATGGCATTTATCGCAACCTGCTGGTCAACAGCGGCGTGACCTTGCATGAGGGGCACGCGAAGATCGTCGATCCGCATCAGGTCGAGATCAATGGCGAGCGCTTTACCGCCAGGAACATCCTGATCGCGACCGGTGGCTGGCCGCAGATTCCGGAGATTCCGGGGCACGAGCATGCCATCAGTTCCAACCAGGCATTCTTCCTCAAAGAGCTGCCCAAGCGGGTGCTGGTGGTCGGCGGTGGCTACATTGCGGTCGAATTCGCCGGGATCTTCCACGGTCTGGGCGCCGAGACCACGTTGCTGTATCGCGGCGAACTGTTCCTGCGCGGCTTTGACGTTTCCGTGCGCAAGCACTTGCAGGAAGAGTTGACCAAGCGCGGCATGGACCTGCAATTCAACGCGGACATCGAGCGCATCGACAAGCAGGCCGATGGCAGCCTGAAAGTCACGCTCAAGGACGGCCGCCAGCTGGAAGCCGATTGCGTGTTCTACGCCACCGGGCGTCGTCCGATGCTGGACAATCTCGGCCTGGAAAACACCGGGGTCAAACTCGACAAGAAAGGCTTTGTCGAGGTTGATGAGTTGTATCAGACCGCCGAGCCGTCGATCCTGGCGCTGGGCGATGTGATCGGCCGTGTTCAACTGACGCCGGTCGCGCTGGCTGAAGGCATGGCGGTTGCGCGACGCTTGTTCAAGCCTGAGCAGTATCGTCCGGTGGATTACAAGATGATCCCGACGGCGGTGTTCAGTCTGCCGAACATCGGCACCGTCGGCTTGACCGAAGAAGAGGCCCGCGAAGCCGGCCACGACGTGCAGATCTTCGAAAGCCGCTTCCGGCCAATGAAGCTGACCCTGACAGAATGCCAGGAGCGCACGCTGATGAAGCTGGTGGTGGATGCCAAGACCGACAAGGTATTGGGTTGCCACATGGTCGGCCCGGAGGCCGGTGAAATCGTCCAGGGCCTGGCGATTGCCTTGAAGGCCGGCGCCACCAAGCGCGACTTCGACGAAACCATCGGCGTGCACCCGACGGCCGCCGAAGAGTTCGTCACCATGCGCACGCCGGTCGCCGGTTAATCGTCCTTCGCTGCGTCTGCCGCTGCCGCAAGGGTCGCGGCCAGACGTACGCGTTCTTCCAGTTCCGTCCGGGTCCTGGTCAGTTCAATTTCCAGTGACTTGTTGAGCTGCGACTGCTCATCGACGTTTTGCTTGAGTGCCTGACTTTCCAGCAGGGCAACGCGCAGGCGTTCCTGGAGGAGGGTGCGCTCGCCGTCGACGCGGGTGGCCTGTTCCAGCAACTGATCCTGACGGGTATTGCTTTGCTTGAGCTGTTCCTGCAGCAGGCTCAGCTCGCGCAGTGTGCCGCGGTTTTCAGTCAGCAAGCGTTCGTTGTCGCGGTGCAACTGGGTGATTTCGTCCTGGCGTACCAGGGCGCTTTGTTGTGCCTGGCGCAGTTCCATCTGTAGCTGTTGCACCTGGCCTTCGTGGCGACTCATTTCCTGTTCGCGCTGCTCCTTGACCGCATTGCGGTAGTGCTCCAGTGCGTCGCGGGTGTGCAGGTGCTTTTCCTCAAGGGAGCGGATCTGCTCGTCCTTGTCTTTCAAGCGCAATTCGAAATCGGCCAGCGCCTGGTTCATCCCGGCGTTACGGGTTTGCTCCGTTTGCAGCATGGCGCGGGTTTCTTGCAGGGCCTCGGATTCCTGAGTCAGTGCCAGGCTCTGGAACTCGTATTGCTGGTGCAGTTCGCTGTTGGCCTCTTGCGCTTCGTCGAGCTGTTTTTCCAAAGCCTTGCGTTGTTCCTCGTACTGCGTGCGCGCCTGGTCGATGGGTTCCTGTGCCTGCTCCTTGAGTCTTTGCGCGAGCCGCGCCACCAGCGCCATCAGTTCGTCGTCAATCGGTTCCGCTGGCGTTTCGACCGCCTCGTTCCTGTCATCGAGCTCTTTGAGGTAGCGATGAATCGTGGTTTTCGAGCCGGTATTGCCCATTTCGATCCGTACGGCATCGATGCTGGGGTTTTCGCCACGGGCGAGGATCGCCAACCGAGCGGCTTGCACCACCGCTTTATTTACACCGCCGCGTGCCATGAGATCTCCCGGGTTTTGTTGATGTGGTACGTACCACGTAAATACACATTGTACCATTCAATGGATAAAGTTAAATGCTGAATGTCGTTAACGCGGGATATACTGGTATTACCCCGTGTGAGCGCAGTTTCGAGGTATTCCTCGTGCTGTTTCCATACACAAACCCTTGTAGGAGCGAGCTTGCTCGCGATGGACACGAGACCGCCGCGGGGCACCTGCCTACCAGCGTCATCGTTAACGATCATCGCGAGCGAGCTCGCTCCTACAGTCAGTCGGTTAAAACAGGTTCATGCCCTATGAGCGATCTGGATCGCTATCTGCACGCCGCGACTCGCGACAACACCCGTCGCAGCTATCGGGCGGCCATCGAACACTTCGAAGTCACCTGGGGCGGGTTTCTGCCGGCAACCGGCGACAGCGTGGCGCGCTACCTGGTGGCGCATGCCGGGGTGTTGTCGATCAATACGCTGAAGCTGCGCTTGTCGGCCTTGGCGCAGTGGCACAACAGCCAGGGTTTTGCCGACCCCACCAAGGCGCCGGTGGTGCGCAAGGTGTTCAAGGGCATCCGCGCGCTGCACCCCGCCCAGGAAAAACAGGCCGAACCTTTGCAGCTTCAGCATCTGGAGCAGGTGGTCAGTCGTCTGGAGCTGGAAGTGCAAATCGCAAAGGCCGAAGGCGACCGCCCGGGGTTGTTGCGGGCCCGGCGCGATATGGCGTTGATCCTGCTGGGCTTCTGGCGCGGCTTTCGCAGCGACGAGTTGTGCAGGCTGCAGGTGGAACATGTGCAGGCCAGCGCCGGTTCCGGCATCAGCCTCTATCTGCCGCGCAGCAAGAGTGATCGCGACAACCTCGGCAAGACTTATCAGACACCGGCCTTGCAGCGTTTGTGTCCGGTACAGGCTTACATCGACTGGATCACCGAAGCGGCACTGGTGCGTGGGCCGGTGTTTCGTGGCATCGATCGCTGGGGGCATCTGGGTGAGGAGGGGTTGCACGCCAACAGCGTGATTCCCTTGTTGCGCCAGGCGCTGGAACGCGCAGGCATTGCCGGCGAACTCTACACCAGCCATTCCTTGCGCCGCGGCTTTGCGACCTGGGCGCATCAAAGTGGCTGGGATCTGAAGTCGCTGATGAGTTATGTGGGCTGGAAGGACATGAAGTCGGCCATGCGCTACATCGAAGCCAGCCCGTTCCTCGGGATGGCGCGCCTTACGGAAAAGCAGATCGAGTCCTAGAGATCGTTTTCTTCTATAAATACAGTCGGCTAATAGCGAAAGCCAATCAGCAGCATCAGGTTTGCCAATGAGCCTTCCGTTCGTCGAGTGGGTAAAGTTCTCTCCATCAACTTCTTAACCCCTGACGGAGAGTCAACGATGCCTATCATCAACAGCCAAGTTAAACCGTTCAAAGCTGACGCATTCAAAAATGGCGACTTCGTAAAAGTCTCGGACGCTGACCTGAAAGGCAAGTGGTCTGTCGTGTTCTTCTACCCGGCCGACTTCACCTTCGTCTGCCCGACCGAGCTGGAAGACCTGGCAGACAACTACGACGCCTTCCAGAAGCTGGGCGTCGAGATCTACAGCGTTTCCACCGACACCCACTTTGCCCACGCTGCCTGGCACAACACTTCGCCAGCCATTGGCAAAATCCAGTACACCATGATCGGCGACCCGACCCACGCCATCTCCCGCAACTTCGACGTGCTGATCGAAGAAGCAGGCCTGGCTGACCGTGGCACCTTCGTGATCAACCCGGAAGGCCAGATCAAGATCGTTGAACTGAACGACGGCGGTGTAGGCCGTGACGCTTCCGAGCTGCTGCGCAAGATCAAGGCAGCCCAGTACGTCGCCGCTCACCCGGGCCAGGTTTGCCCGGCCAAGTGGAAAGAAGGCGAGGCCACTCTGGCGCCGTCCCTGGACCTGGTCGGCAAGATCTAAGTCTGTGATCGCACCATCAGGGCGGGACTCCGCACCTACTCGGTAAGCTGCACCGCCCAATAAAAACGCCCGGGCGAGATTCGCTCGGGCGTTTTTTTATGTCTTCGCAAAAGCAAAAAGGAAATCGCCCGTATGTTGGACACCAATCTTAAAGCCCAGTTGAAATCGTACCTGGAACGGGTCACCCAGCCGATCGAGATCGTTGCTTCCCTCGACGACGGTGCGAAATCCCAGGAAATGCTCGAACTGTTGAAAGACGTTGCCAGTCTTTCCACCCAGATTACTTTGCTCGACAACGGTGATGATGCACGCAAGCCATCGTTCTCGATCAATCGCCCGGGAGCCGACATCAGCCTGCGTTTTGCCGGCATCCCGATGGGCCATGAATTCACTTCGCTGGTGCTGGCCTTGCTGCAAGTCGGTGGTCATCCGTCCAAAGCCAGTGTCGAGGTGATCGAACAGATTCGCTCGCTCAAAGGCGAGTTCAACTTCGAAACTTACTTCTCGCTGTCGTGCCAGAACTGCCCGGACGTGGTCCAGGCGCTGAACCTGATGGCGGTACTTAACCCGAACATTCGCCACGTCGCCATCGACGGCGCGCTGTTCCAGGCTGAAGTCGATGAACGCCAGATCATGGCCGTGCCCAGCATCTACCTGAACGGCGTGAATTTCGGCCAGGGCCGCATGGGGCTGGAAGAAATCCTCGCCAAGATCGACACCAGCGGCATTGAACGCCAGGCCGAGAAAATCAGCGCCAAGGAAGCCTTTGACGTACTGGTGGTCGGCGGTGGCCCGGCCGGTGCCTCGGCGGCCATCTATGCGGCCCGTAAAGGCATTCGCACCGGTGTCGCGGCTGAGCGTTTTGGTGGTCAGGTGCTGGACACCATGGCCATCGAGAACTTCATCTCGGTGCAGGAAACCGAAGGGCCGAAACTGGCCGTGGCCCTGGAAGAACACGTCAAGCAGTACGACGTCGACATCATGAATCTGCAGCGTGCCGACAAACTGGTGCCCGGCAAAAATGGCGAGTTGCACCAGATTCACTTCGCCAGCGGCGCATCGCTCAAAGCCAAGACCGTGGTTCTGGCAACTGGAGCGCGGTGGCGTGAAATGAACGTCCCGGGCGAGCAGCAATACCGCAACAAAGGCGTGGCGTACTGCCCGCACTGCGACGGCCCGCTGTTCAAGGGCAAGCGCGTGGCAGTGATTGGCGGCGGTAACTCCGGCGTCGAGGCGGCCATCGACCTGGCGGGTATCGTGTCCCACGTCACGCTGCTGGAGTTCGATGTTCAGTTGCGCGCCGATGCGGTGTTGCAGCGCAAGTTGCACAGCCTGCCGAACGTCACCGTGATCACCAGTGCGCAAACCACTGAAGTCACCGGCGACGGTCAGAAGGTCAACGGCCTGCGCTACAAGGATCGCCAGAGCGACGAAGTGCGCAGTGTGGAACTGGAAGGGATCTTTGTGCAGATCGGCTTGCTGCCCAACACTGATTGGCTCAAGGGCACCGTCGAGCTGTCACCCCGTGGCGAGATCATTGTCGATGCTCGCGGTGAAACGTCGGTGCCGGGTGTGTTCGCCGCCGGCGACGTGACCACTGTGCCGTACAAGCAGATCGTGATCGCGGTGGGCGAGGGCGCCAAGGCTTCGCTAAGCGCCTTCGATCACCTGATCCGCACGTCCGCCCCGGCATAAAACCCGGCGCTGAAAACACAAAACCCCATGAGCGATCATGGGGTTTTTTGTGTCTTGCACATTACCGATGTGGGAGCGGGCTGAATGATCTCGACCCAGTAGGCGTCCGGGTCCTTGATGAATGCCAGGCTCTTCATGCGGCCATCGCTCAGGCGTTTCTGGAAATCGCAGCCCAGCGCTTCAAAGCGCTCGCAGGCGGCGACGATGTCCGGCACCGAAATGCAGATATGGCCGAAACCGCGCGGATCGGTGTTGCCATTGTGGTAGGCGAAATCCGCATCGTTCTCGGTGCCATGGTTGTGGGTCAACTCCAGAATGCCGGGGATCGATTTCATCCACTCGGTGCGCGCGGCGGCATCGGCGGGGATCTGGTTTTTGTCGACCAGCGCCAGGAAATACAGGCTGAACTCGGCTTCCGGGAAGTCGCGTTTTTCCACCAGGGTAAAACCCAGGATGCGTGTGTAGAAGTCCAGGGACTTGGTGATGTCCTTGACCCGCAGCATGGTGTGGTTGAAGACAAATTTCTGCGTAGCGGTGTCCGGCTGGGCGGTGACGCCGGGGAAGGTGTTCAATTCGTGCAGGCTCATGGGCCCTCCGGGAAATATGTGGGCTAACGAATGGTGACAATGATACGCAAGGGTTCGGACATCACCAAACCCAAACAGTCGGCTATTGCCTGACAGCCGGCCTGGGCCCAGACTTTACGGCTTGATCCGTGAGTGCCGATTGCAATGATTCGATTCCGTAACCTGCTGTTTATCCTGCTGGGCGTGTTTTCGCTGGCGGGCGCTGCGCGTGCCGATGCGCCAGTCGTGACCTGGCCGCAAGGCTGGCAGATCGAAGACGTCCCAGACTCAGCGTCGGGCGTCAGTCGCCAGCGGGCGGTGAAAAATGATCAGGATGGATCGCCGCTCCTGGTGATGGAGCTGACTATGAGCCCGGTGCAAAGCGATCATCAGGTCAACCTCGAAGGCGTATTGCTGGAGATGCGAAAGTCAGTTCAAAAAGACTTCTTTCAGGGTGGTTATCAAAGTGTTTGCACGCGAATTCATTCGACTACCTTGAGTCGATTGGCCGCGCTGGAAACAACCTGCACCGTCACACAAAACGGCCGCCATGTGCTTTCGCAAACATTGGTGGCTGCGGTGGATGCGGATAAGGCCTATGTTTTTTCCTACGCAGGGCAGGCCGAGGCTTATAAGGCGAGCCAGGATGAAATAGACGCAGCCCGTAACAGCTTGAAACTTTAGTTGGCGACAGTGCTTTTTCGATGCATGAAAAAAATTTTAGATATCAAAATGGATTAAGCACAAAGTAGTCGAGGGAGCAGGTAGTTGTCTTGTGCTCGCCGCGGGCATTTAGATAGCCCATGAAAAAGCCCTGCATAAGCAGGGCTTTTTTGTCGCCGCGAGAGTTAGCCGCGCAGCCAGGAATCGACGGTGGCTGCACCGTACTGTTCTTTCCAGGCTTTCAGGCCGCGGTGATTGCCGCCCTTGGTTTCAATCAGTTCGCCGGTGTGCGGGTTCTGATAAACCTTGACCACACGAGCGCGGCGGGTTTTCGGTGCTGCTGCCTGCAGGCCGGATTTTGCCGGATTCGGGTCGAGAATGGCGATGATGTCGCGCAGGCTCTTGCCATAGGTTTTCATCAAGCCCTGGAGCTTCTCTTCGAATTCGATTTCTTTCTTGAGCCCGGCATCGTTCTTCAGGGATTCCAACTGCTTGAGCTGTTCTTGAAGGGCCTTTTCGGCTGCACGAAATTCAGCGAGTCTGGACAATATCTTTACTCCAATAGTGTATTTGGCTGATACCAACCGCAAACAAAGCTATAAGCCAAGAGCCTTGAAGCGACTCGGTGATAGTGGCTCACCTGCCAAATTAGCGCAGGCAGGAAAAATTGTAGTAGTTAATTGGCCAAGAGTAAATCCTGTCTTTTTCTTCATGTAACGCCAGTAGTGTCTTGATTCAAATTTATGCCTGTAGTCGTTGTTTTATCGATTAAATTTTCGAGTTAATGGTCGCTTAATGCACTAATGAATTCCGCCCCGGGCATGGGTTTGCCGAACAGATAACCCTGCAGGAAGTTGACCTGACGAGCGCTGAGGTAATCACTCTGCTCACGGGTTTCGACACCTTCGGCCACCAGGGCAAGGTCGAGTTTGACGGCCAGGTCGATGATGCTGTCGAGGATGTGGCTGGAGAGGGTGTCGATGCCGATCATGGCGACAAAACTCTGGTCTATTTTCAGGAAGTCGACATTGAACTGCCGCAGGTAACCAAGGCTTGAATGACCCGTGCCGAAATCGTCGATGGCGATCTTCACGCCCAGTTCGCGAAGTTGCTCGAACAGTTGCAGGGTGATCGCCGTTGGCTCGATCAGTTCGCGTTCGGTCAGTTCCAGTATCAGGTAGATCGAGCCTGGCTCGAACGCATCGAGGAACTCGCGGCAATCCTTGACCAGGTCCAGGTCCTGGCAATGGCTGGCGGTAATGTTGATGCCAATGTGAAAGGGGTTGTTGAATCCGGCGGATTGCGGCGCGAGCAGGGCGGCGGTTTGTCGCATGAGCGAACGGGTCATCGGTACGATCAGTCCGCAGTGCTCGGCAAACGGGATGAACAGGTCCGGACGCACCAGGCCTTCCTTCGGATGTTTCCAGCGCATCAGCACTTCAGCACCGGACCAGCGTTTGCTGTCGCCATGCACCACGGGCTGGAAATACGGAATGAACTCTACGGCTTCCAGTGCCCGTTGCATTTCCTGGGTGGGGGCCGAGGAGCGCTTTTGCAGGAAGTGACCAATTGCCCCGGCAATCACGCCGAAGAAAATCAGCAGACTGAACAGGGGAGGATACTCGCTGCTCATGTATCGCCAGGTTTCGCCTTTGGGGAAACCGGCTTCCACGGCAAAGGCATAGTGCCCGGAGGTCAAGCGGCTCGGGGCAACGGGTAGTTCAGGCGCGGCACCGGTGTGAACCTTGCCATCGGCGGACATCCAGTTCGGGCCAACCTGCAGCACCAGCAAGGTCTGGCGGCCGATCAAGCGCAGAACGTTGCCCAAGTGATAACCATAGAGGGTCGTCAGCGCGCCTTTTTTTCCTTCGCTCAGGCGGTACACCAGCAAGGAGGCGTTGGGCGTCACCGGATTGCCGCTCATGAGCCACAAAGCGCCCTGGGTGTAGTCGCCGGGGCTGACCGTCTCCTGATAGTCGCCAAACAGCGAACTGCAATAGAGGTTGTTATCCCACACCAGACTGGTCGAGCGCACGAATGGGCGGCGGGTGACCTGTTCGCGCAGCGCCAGATTGACCTCGCCGCAACGTTGGCCGGCCATCGGCAGCAGTTCGCGAGCGGCCTGGGCGGCGTTGTCGAGCATCAAGTCGAACTGACGAACCGCTTCCTCGGCGGTTTGTTCGGTGTCTTGCTTGAGCGCACGCCCTGCCTGCATGTAAAGAATGATGGCCCCCAGCAGCACCGGGAGTAATCCACTGAGCAGGGTGACAGCAATTTTCGTGCTGCGACTGCGGGTTTTGGCTTTCAGCGGCATTCGCGAATCCCGTCACGAAGAAGTAAGGCTCTCAACAACTGGCAGGGCGATACGCCTCCCATAAAGAGTTCGGGTAATGGCCATGATAGTTGGCCCCAGGCGGTTATGCCGCTCAACGCAGGTCGAGGCGTGCGGCCAGTTCGATAAAGGCCAGCGTCGCGGGTGATGCCTGGCGTCGATCGAGTACCGCCAGGCCGACCTGGCGCACCACCGTCGGTGATAGCGGTTTTTTCACATAGCGACTGTCTGATTGATTGGGCAACGAACCTTCGGCGACTACCGTCACCCCGTCGCCACGAGCGACGACATCCAGGGTACTCATCAGCTGTGAGCAGCGATAACGGATGTTCGGCGTCAGTCGGGCCGCGGTGAACAGGCGTGAAACCAGCTCCGAAGACCCGGCTTCGGTCAGCACAAACGGGAAGTCGCACAGGTCCTTGAGATTCAGGCTGTCGTGAACCGCCAGCGGGTGGTCGGCGGGCAGCAGCGCGACCATCTGGTCTTCGATCAGCGCGACCGTGTCGAAACGCTCCTCGGGCAACACCACGAAGCCGATGTCGATCCGTCGCTCCTCCAGCCACTGCAGCACCTGGCGGTCAGGGCCTTCGTCGATATGCACTTCTATGCCGGGATGGGCGGCGCGGTACTGCTGCAGAATCAACGGCAACAATTTGATCGATGAAGTCGGCCCGAACGAGCCGATACGCAGCGTGCCGCGTTTCATGCCCCGCGCATCGGCCGCTTCCTGGCGCAGGGTGTTGGCCAGGCCCAGCATCGCTCGGGCGCGCAGCAGCAACTGCTGGCCAATGTCGCTTGGCTCGACCCGGGTTTGATGCCGGCGCAACAACTCGACCCCAAGCTCCTGCTCCAAAGACTTCAAGGCATGGGACACCGCCGATTGGGAAATGCCCAGGCGATTGGCCGCTGGCGTGAAGCCGTGGAGTTCGGCCACGAGGGAGAAAATCTCCAGTTGAGTGAGGGTCATGAGTTTTTGCTCATTTTACGATGACTGAGTATTAGTCGAATGATAGGTCATCTCTCCGACATCCGGTCCTGGAATCTTATGACGATCTGTGAGCAAACCCTGTCAAAACCCTCGGATTTGCCGGTGTACCTGAAACTGGCGGGGGTCAGTATCGTGTGGGGCGGCACCTTCGTTGCCGGACGCTTTCTGGCCGACGGCCTCAGCCCGCTGCTGGCTGCCAGCCTGCGGTTTTTACTGGCCAGCGTGGCATTGCTGCTGTTTCTACGAATGGCGCGGATACCGCTGCTCCGGCCCAGCGCCCGGCAATGGCGGCAATTGCTCTTGCTTGGCTTTTTCGGGATCTTCTTCTACAACCTGTGCTTCTTTTATGGCCTGCATTACATCAACGCTTCACGGGCATCCTTGATCGTGGCGCTGAACCCGGCCGTGATCGGCCTGGCTTCCTGGCTACTGTTCAAAGAGCGTTTGAGCCGGGCAAAAGTCGTCGGTATCGCGATCTGCATGGCGGGCGCGAGCAGGGTGATCGTCAGTCGCAACCCGCAATTATTGGCCGCAGGTACCGATGCCTGGATCGGCGATCTGCTGATTTTCGGCTGCGTGCTCGGCTGGGGCGTCTACTCGCTGTGCTCCAGAGAGCTGAACCTGACCCTCGGACCGGTGCAAACGGTGACGTATTCGATTCTGCTGGGCACCGTCATGCTCTGGATGACCTGCATCGTCCGTGGCGAGGTGAGTGTCACCGCGATCGACCACCTGGGTGTGCAGCAATGGTTGAGCCTTGTGTACCTCGGCGTGCTGGGTTCGGCGCTGGCGTACATTGGCTACTACGACGGCATCCGCACAATCGGTGCGACGCGTTCCGGGGTGTTCATTGCCTTGAACCCGTTGACAGCGGTGATCCTGGGGGCGCTGTTGCTCGATGAGCCGCTGACGCTGGCCATGTGCCTGGGTGGCGGGCTGATACTGGCGGGGATTTTCCTCTGCAACAAACCCCTTGCGCGGGTAAGGAAAAAGGGGATTTGATACAGAAGGCGGACAAATTGATTTACGCTGTGTAGAATCGGGTTACGCATACAATAATAATCGTCTTCTGGCAGCAGAAGCCTCGCCCGCAAGAGCCTTGGGTCGACAATGAAGATATTCGGGTTTCAACTGATCTACGGTGATTTTCTCGCCCGCAGTGTGCGAGGCATCTCCTGTGCGCCACCCAGCGGTCTCAGCATTGCTTACAACTAACCTTAGTTAATTGATAAAAAATGATGAGGCGCCAACCATGGCAGATTTATACGAAAACCCAATGGGCCTGATGGGCTTTGAATTCATCGAGCTCGCATCGCCGACCCCGAACACCCTGGAGCCGATCTTCGAGATCATGGGCTTCACCAAGGTCGCGACCCACCGCTCCAAGGACGTGCACCTGTATCGTCAGGGCGCGATCAACCTGATCCTCAACAACGAACCCCACAGCGTCGCCTCGTACTTTGCGGCCGAGCACGGCCCGTCGGTGTGCGGCATGGCGTTCCGCGTCAAGGATTCGCAAAAAGCCTACAAGCGTGCCCTGGAGCTCGGCGCCCAGCCGATCCACATCGAAACCGGCCCGATGGAGCTGAACCTGCCGGCGATCAAAGGCATCGGCGGCGCGCCGCTGTACCTGATCGACCGTTTCGGTGAAGGCAGCTCGATCTATGACATCGACTTCGTGTTCCTCGACGGCGTTGACCGCCACCCGGTCGGTGCCGGCCTGAAGATCATCGATCACCTGACCCATAACGTGTATCGCGGTCGCATGGCCTACTGGGCCAACTTCTACGAGAAGCTGTTCAACTTCCGCGAAATCCGCTACTTCGACATCAAGGGCGAGTACACCGGCCTGACCTCCAAGGCCATGACCGCACCGGATGGCATGATCCGCATCCCGTTGAACGAAGAATCGTCCAAGGGCGCCGGGCAGATCGAAGAGTTCCTGATGCAGTTCAACGGCGAGGGCATCCAGCACGTTGCCTTCCTGTCCGATGACCTGCTCAAGACCTGGGATCACCTGAAAAGCATCGGCATGCGCTTCATGACCGCACCGCCGGACACCTACTACGAAATGCTCGAAGGCCGTTTGCCGAACCACGGCGAGCCGGTGGGCGAACTGCAGGCGCGGGGCATCTTGCTGGACGGTTCGTCCGAGTCGGGCGACAAGCGTCTGCTGTTGCAGATCTTCTCGGAAACCCTGATGGGCCCGGTGTTCTTCGAGTTCATCCAGCGCAAGGGTGACGACGGTTTCGGCGAAGGCAACTTCAAGGCGCTGTTCGAATCCATCGAGCGTGACCAGGTTCGTCGTGGCGTGTTGTCCACGGACTAAACCATTACGCCGATAAACCTGTGGGAGCGAGCTTGCTCGCGATAGCGGTTGTACATTCAACATCAATGTTGACTGACACACCGTCATCG
>NZ_JBWKZB010000010.1:34794-117191 GCF_059424105.1 Pseudomonas sp. GW456-E7
CGGTGTGTCAGTCAACATTGATGTTGAATGTACAACCGCTATCGCGAGCAAGCTCGCTCCCACATTGTTTTGTGTCGGTGGTTAAGGCCTGCGCTGTCGCACCAGATGCTTGAACCCTTCAAACACCAGCACCAGCACCGCCATCCAGATCGGGATGTAGGTCAGCCATTCGCCGGCCTTGATGCTCTCTCCCAACAGCAGCGCCACACCCAGCAGCAACACCGGTTCGACGTAGCTCAACAAGCCGAACAGGCTGAACGGCAGCAGACGGCTGGCAATGATGTAGACCACCAGCGCTGAAGCGCTGATCACGCCGAGCAGCGGGATCAACAGCGACAACCATGGATGCTGGTCAAACACGCCAAAACCCTGTGCACCGCTCTGAACGAACCAGAAGGCCACGGGCAGCGTCAACGCCATGTCCAGCCACAAGCCGCCAAGGTTGTCCGCTGCCAGCCGTTTGCGCAGAACGAAGTAAGTCGGATAACCAATGCAGACCAACAAGGTCGCCCAGGAAAAACCACCGACCTGATACACCTCGTTGACCACGCCCAGGCAGGCGAACACCACGGCGACTTTTTGCAGGTACGACAGGCGTTCGCCATAGGCGATCCGCCCGGTCAACACCATGGTCAGCGGCAGCAGGAAGTAACCGAGGGACACATCCAGGCTGTAGCCGTTGAGCGGCGCCCACATGAACAGCCACAATTGCACGCCGAGCAGGGCAGAGGAGGCGATCAGCGCGCCCATCAGCTTCGGATCGGCCTTGGCGCGCCGCACGATCTCCAGCACGCGCTTCCACTCGCCGGACACCACCATGAACACGGTCATGCACGGCACGGTCAGCAGCATGCGCCAACCGAAGATTTCCACGCCGCTCAAGGGGGTGAGCAGCGACGTGTAGTAATACATGACGGCAAACAGCACCGAGGCTGAAACCGATAGAGCGATACCTTTAGACAAGCTGTCCTCGCGTGATTTTGAGTGAGAGTGAAACGGGCGCAGAGGATACGTGTTTTTTCAGACGAATATTGACCGATCAATCAACACGGAACCTGTGGGAGCGAGCTTGCTCGCGATAGCGGTACACCAGCCAACATTGATGTTGAATGTGAATCTGCTATCGCGAGCAAGCTCGCTCCCACATGGGAAAGGGTAGATCAGCTATTGCGCGGTTTACGCCCGGACACAAAATGGCTCACATCATTGAACCCCGGTGTCGACGCGTGCCCCGGTGTCACCAGCGAATCGATGAACGCCTCGTCCTCGGCCGTGATCTTCACCGCCCGCGCCTTAGTGTAGGCGTCCCATTGCGCTTCGGTACGCGGCCCGACAATGGCCGAGGTCACGGCGTTGTTGTTCAGCACCCAGGCAATCGCGAACTCGACGATGCCGACGCCGCGCTCCTGGGTGTATTGCTGGATCTGCTGGGCGATGCGCAGGGATTCGACGCGCCATTCAGTCTCAAGGATGCGTTTGTCCTGGCGACCGGCACGGCTGTTGGCGTCCGGTTTCACATCCGGTGCGTATTTGCCGCTGAGCACCCCGCGCGCCAGCGGGCTGTAGGGCACCACGCCCAGACCGTAGTTTTGCGCCGCCGTGATCTGCTCGGTTTCAGCCTGGCGGTTGACGATGTTGTACAGCGGCTGGCTGATCACCGGCCGGTCAACCCCGAGCCTGTCCGCCACGCGAATCACTTCGGCGATGCGCCAGCCACGATAATTGGACAGGCCCCAATAGCGGATCTTGCCCTGGCGAATCAAGTCGCCGATGGCCGATACCGTGACGTCCAGCGGCGTGTTGTGGTCTTCACGGTGCAGGTAGTAGATGTCGAGGTAGTCGGTGCCCAGGCGCGTCAGGCTGGCGTCGATACCGTTGAACAGATGCTTGCGGCTCAGACCGCTGCGGTTGGGCACACCGTCCACGGGGCCGAAGCCGACCTTGGTGGCCAGCACCCATTCATGACGGCGGCTGGCGATGGCCTCGCCGACGATTTCCTCGGAACGGCCGTTGGTGTAGACGTCGGCGGTGTCGATGAAATTGATGCCTTGGTCCCAGGCCTTGTCGATGATCCGCAGGGAGTCTTCGGTACTGGTCTGTTCGCCGAACATCATGGTACCCAAGGTCAGGGTGGACACCTGCAGACCCGAATGACCCAGTGTGCGATAGCTCATGAGCAAATCCTTTTACCGGTGGGAAAGGCTCAATCAGATACCAGAACAGCACCCTGGAGCAAACGCAAATCGAATCAAATGTGGGAGCGGGCTTGCTCGCGAAGGCAGTGGATCAGTCGACAATATTGTTGTCTGACCCACCGCCTTCGCGAGCAAGCCCGCTCCCACACCGGATTTGTGGGGATCAGGCGCGCAACGTACGAGTCATGCGCAACGCCAGCAGACTGCCGCAGACAATCACACCCGCCAGCAGGTACAGTGCCGCATCGGTCGAACCGGTGCTGTCCTTGACCCAACCCACCAGGTACGGGCTGAGGAAGCCAGCCATCTGGCCCATCGAGTTGATCAGCGCCAGGCCACCGGCGGCAGCGCCGGCGCTGAGCAGGGCGGTCGGCACCGGCCAGAACATCGGCAGGCCGGTGAGGGCGCCCATGGTGGCGATGGTCAGGCCGAGAATCGCAATGGCCGGGTTGGCAGCGAAGTTCACCGCGATCAGAAGCCCCAGCGCGCCCATCAGCATCGGCACCACCAGATGCCAGCGACGCTCCTTGCGCAGGTCCGCCGAGCGGCCCACGACCAGCATGAACACCGCCGCCAGCAGGTACGGAATCGCACTGAGCCAGCCGATCACCAGGTTATCGCTGAAGCCCAGGTTCTTGATGATCGATGGCAGCCAGAAGTTGATCGCGTACACGCCGCTCTGGATGCAGAAGTAGATCAGGCCGAAGGCCCAGATCGCCGGGTTCTTGAACACCGCCAGCAGCGAATCCGTCGTGGTTTTCGGTTTGTTGATCAGGTCTTCAGCGTGGTCGGCTTCCAGCACCGAACGCTCGAAGGGGGTCAGCCATTTCGCATTGGCGTAACTGTCACTGAGCAGGAAATAAGCCAGTGCACCGAGGATCACGGTCGGAATGCCTTGCAGCAGGAACATCCACTGCCAGCCGGCGAGGCCGCCCTGGCCGGCGGCGAAGTGATTGAGAATCCAGCCGGAGAAGGGGCTGCCGAGCAGGCCGGAGACTGGGATCGCCGACATGAACAGCGCCATGATGCGGCCACGGCGGAAGGTCGGGAACCACTGCGAGAGATACAGCACCACGCCCGGGAAGAACCCGGCTTCGGCGGCACCGGTGAACAGGCGCAGGGTATAGAACTCGGTGGGCGTGGTGACGAACAGCAGGCAGGTCGACAGCGTGCCCCAGGTCATCATCATCAGCGCGATCCAGCGCCGTGGGCCGAATTTGGTCAAGGCCAGGTTGCTGGGCACGCCGCACAGCACGTAACCGATAAAGAAGATGCCGGCGCCCAGGCCGTACACGGTTTCGCTGAACTTCAGCGCGTCGAGCATCTGCAGCTTGGCAAATCCAACGTTGACCCGGTCGAGGTAGTTGAACAGGTAGCAGATGAAAATGAAGGGGATCAAACGCAGGGTGATGCGCTTGTAGACGGCGTTTTTGTCGTCAGCGATGGCCTCGGACGCTACGGCGCTCTGTGTCATGGCGGCTCTCTCTTTATTATGATTTTTTGCGATGCAAAGGGTAACGTTGATCGCCCAGAGAGTCTCGACCACCCTCAGGGTGGCTGTCTTTGTGCCTGAGCACAGGGTTTGCAACCAAGGCCTGTGCGGGTGAACAACCCGTTCCATCACCGTCTTCAAGGATCACTTGCATGTTCGAACTCGATCACGACCTGGCCCAGGACATCGTCGACCGGGCGATGGCCATTCTGCCGTACAACGTCAACGTCATGGACAGCCAGGGCCTGATCCTGGGCAGCGGCGAACCGGAGCGGGTCAACACCCGGCATGAAGGCGCGCAACTGGTCCTGGCCAACGGCCGCGTAGTGGAGATCGATGCGCAGACGGCGATTCATCTCAAGGGCGTGCAGCCGGGCATCAACCTGCCGCTGTTGCTCGATCAGCGCCTGATCGGCGTATTGGGTATCACCGGCGAACCCGAGCAACTGCGCACCTATGCCGAACTGGTGCGCATGACCGCCGAGATGCTGGTGGGCCAGCGCAACCAGCAGGCCGAACAGCAATGGCGGCGCCAGCGTTGTGACGATCTGCTGGCGCTGCTGCTCAGCGAAGCCGGGGATTCTCCGCGGCTGATCGATGAAGCGCAGCAGTTGGGCCTCAAGCCGCAAATGACCCGGGTGCCGTACCTGTTCGAACTGGGCCTGGAGCACGCTGCGGGGCAAACCGTCGAGGCACTGAGTGCCTGGTTGACCACCCGCCACCCGGACAGTTGGTGCGTCAGCTCGGCCAAAACTTCGTTGCTCTGGTGTCGGCCGGCGAGTCAGTCGGTGGAGAACGAGCGCTTGCTGGACAAGCTTGACGGCCTCGGCTGGAACATCCTGCGCATTGCCGTCGGTGGGCAAGCCGATGGGCTGGCGGGGTTGCGTCGCTGCTATCGCCGGGTCGGTGACTTGCTGGCCTACGGGCGCGAAGTGTTGCCGCGCTCCCGGCTGTTGACGCTCAACCGCTATCGGCTGCCGGTGATGCTCTGGCGCCACCGCAACGACGACGCCCTCGACGAATTGCTCAACCCGCTGCGCAAGGTCATTGCCAAGGACAGCAATGGTCAGTTGCTGGCGACCCTGCGCAGTTGGTGTGAACACGACGGCCAGAGCCAGGCCTGCGCCGATGCGCTGGGCATTCATCGCAACAGCCTGCGTTATCGCATGGAGCGGATTGCCGAGCTGAGCGGCGTCGACCCGCTGCGACTGGACGGCATGCTCGCGTTGTACCTCGGCGTCCAACTCCTCCCGCAAACCGAAGCAGGCCCCCTGTAGGAGCTGCCGCAGGCTGCGATCTTTTGATCTTGATTTTTAAAATCAAAAGATCGCAGCCTGCGGCAGCTCCTACAGGGTCGGTGTGAACACCGGTTTGTGGAAATGAACAATAATCCTCTTTGCCGCTTGTGCAGCGGACCGGCGTTATTGTTCATGGCGGCTGGCAGCATGTGGGCATTGGAACTGGAGAATTCCCATGAAAATCGTGATCGCCCCCGACTCGTTCAAGGACAGCCTCAGCGCTCAAGGCGTAGCCGACGCCATTGCCCTGGGATTGGCGCAGGTCTGGCCTGATGCCCAACTGATCAAATGCCCGATGGCCGACGGCGGGGAAGGGACTGTCGAGTCGATTCTTGCCGCCTGCGAAGGCGAACTGCGTCGCACCCTGGTTCGCGGTCCGCTGGGGGCCACGGTGGAGGCCGCCTGGGGCTGGTTGCCGCAGAGCCACACCGCAATCATCGAAATGGCCGAGGCCAGCGGTTTGCAGTTGGTCCCGGTGGCGCAGCGCGACGCGTGCATCAGCAGCACCTTCGGCACCGGGCAATTGATCCGTGCCGCACTGGATGCCGGTGCACAACGGGTGATCCTGGCGATTGGCGGCAGCGCGACCAACGACGGCGGCGCCGGTGCCATGCAGGCCTTGGGCGTTAAGTTGCTGGACGCTCAGGGACAGACCCTGTCACCGGGCGGTCTCGCCCTTGCGCAATTGTCCCGCGTGGACCTGAGCGACATCGATCCGCGTCTGGCGCAGGTGCGCTTCGACATCGCCGCCGACGTCAATAACCCGCTGTGCGGCCCCCACGGCGCCTCGGTGATTTTCGGCCCGCAAAAAGGCGCCTCGCCCGTTCAAGTCGAACAACTGGACCAGGCGCTGGGGCACTTTGCCGACCATTGCGCGGCCGCTTTAAGCAACGACGTTCGCGACGAACCGGGGAGTGGCGCGGCGGGTGGCCTGGGGTTTGCCGCCAAGGCGTTCCTGGGCGCGCAGTTCAAGGCCGGGGTCGAGGTGGTCGGCGAACTGGTGGGCCTCGCCGAGGCGGTTGCAGGCGCCGATCTGGTGATCACCGGCGAAGGGCGTTTCGATGCGCAAACCCTGCGCGGCAAGACGCCATTCGGTGTGGCGCGCGTGGCCCGGCAGCACGCCGTGCCGGTCATCGTCATCGCCGGCACGCTGGGTGAGGGGTATCAGGCGCTTTATGAGCACGGCATCGACGCTGCGTTTGCCCTGGCAAGCGGGCCGATGACCCTGGAACAGGCCTGCGCCGAGGCGCCGCGCTTGCTGCGTGAGCGGGCAACCGACATCGCGCGTGTCTGGCGGATGGCTGTTCGCTGCGACTGAGGGTTTTTCTGTGGCGAGGGCGCTTGCTCCCGCTGGGCTGCGCAGCGGCCCCATTCGATGGCGGTTGCTGCGCAACCGAACGGGAGCAAGCTCCCTCGCCACAAATGCGCCGATGGCAATTTTGAGGTTGGATTTGAAACGCCATGCTGGCGCGATTCGTGATTTGAGATAGGGTTGTGGCTTGGAGCACCCGCGCGACTGGAGAACGACATGCGCTACTCAGCCTTGACCCAACGAATCGCCGGTGACGGAGCGGCGGCCTGGCAGATTCACGATCGAGCGCTGCAATTGCGCGAACAGGGCGTCGACGTCCTGCTGTTGTCCATCGGCGACCCCGACTTCGATACGCCGCAACCCATAGTCCAGGCCGCCATCGCCAGCCTGTTGGCCGGTGATACGCACTATCCTGAAGTGCGCGGCAGTCGTGGGCTGCGCGACAGCATTGCCCGCCGGCATCGGCAACGCAGTGGCCAGGTGGTGGATGGCGAACACGTGATCGTCTTTCCGGGGGCGCAGTGCGCGGTGTATTCGGTGGCGCAGTGCCTGCTCGACCCGGGCGATGAAGTGATTGTCGCCGAGCCGATGTACGTGACCTATGAAGGCGTGATCGGCGCGTGTGCGGCCACCGTGGTCCCGGTGCCCGTGCGCCCGCAGAACGGGTTTCGCGTCGACCCGCTGGATGTCGCGGCGCGGATCACGCCCAGGACACGCGCCATACTGCTCAACAGTCCGAACAATCCATCCGGCGCCAGTTTGTCACTCGCCATCTGGCAAGAGCTGGCGGCGCTGTGCATTCGTCACGATTTGTGGCTGATCAGCGACGAGGTATACAGTGATCTGCTGTTCGAAGGCCAGCACATCAGTCCGGCGAGTCTGCCTGGCATGGCCGAGCGCACCGCGACGATCAACAGCCTGTCCAAGTCCCACGCCATGAGCGGTTGGCGGGTGGGCTGGGTGATCGGGCCCAAACCCATGGCGGGTCACCTGGTCAATTTGTCGCTGAGCATGCTGTTCGGCATTCCGGATTTCGTGCAGAACGCTGCGCAGTTGGCGCTGGACCGGGACCTGCCCGAAGTGGCCTCGATGCGTGAAGAGTATCGCCAGCGCCGCGACCTGGTGTGTGCAAGCCTGGGGCAATGCCCGGGACTCAAGCCGATACGCCCGGACGGCGGAATGTTCGTGATGGTCGATGTGCGCCAGACCGGGTTGTCGGCCCAGCGCTTCGCCGAGCGACTGCTGGAAGGCTATGGCGTGTCGGTGCTGGCCGGTGAAGCTTTCGGGCCGAGTGCGGCGGGGCATATCCGCATCGGTCTGGTGGTGGATCAGCTGAAGCTGGCTGATGCCTGCCGGCGCATTGCTTTGTGTGCGACGGATCTGCTGGAGGTGCGGCGGGCCTGAAGGATTTGTGTTGCCTGTGCAGGCCTCTTCGCGAGCAAGCCCGCTCCCACATTTGATCTTTATTGTTCACAAGTACTGTGTTCACAGCAAATCCATTGTGGGAGCGGGCTTGCTCGCGAAGGCTGCCTGACAGGCGCCGAATACCTCAGACCTTCCACGCCCCAACATTCACCAGATTGGCCGGCCGCTCACCGGCCAGTGCCGCCAACAGGTTGTCCACCGCGCACCTGGCCATGGCCTCCCGTGTTTCATGGGTGGCCGAGCCGATGTGGGGTGTCGCCACCACGTTGTTCAACTGCAGCAATGGCGAGTCCTGATTCAAGGGTTCGCGGTCGAATACGTCCAGCCCCGCCGCGCGAATCCGCCCCGTGCGCAAGGCGTCGATCAGCGCCGCTTCGTCCACCACTTTACCCCGTGAAATATTGATGAAGATGGTCTCGGGACGCATCTGGGCGAACTGCTCTGCGCCGATCAGCCCTTGGGTTTCAGCGGTCAGCGGTAACGTCAGGCAAACGAAATCGGCCTGTTGCAACAGTTCCGGCAGGCTTCGATAGTGCGCATTGAAGCGCTGTTCCACGGCCGGTTTCGGTGACTGGCTGTGGTAGATCACCGGCATGCCAAACCCGCAATGCCCGCGCTGCGCGAGGGCCTCGCCAATACGGCCCATGCCGATGATGCCCAGGGTTTTGCCGTGCACGTCGCTGCCGAAGTGCGCAGGGCCGATGTTGCGGTTCCATTGGCCGGCGCGAACCAGATTCGCCAGTTCCACCACCCGCCGGGCAGTCGCCAGGATCAGCGCAAAACCCGTGTCGGCGGTGGTTTCGGTGAGCACATCCGGCGTGTTGCTCAGCAGGATTCGCCGTTCGGTGAGGTAGTCGATGTCGTAGTTGTCGACGCCCACCGAGACGCTGGCAATGGCTTGAAGGTCGGGCGCCAGGTCGAGCAGTTCGGCATCCAGCTTCAGGCTGGCACCGAGCAAACCGTGAGCGCGGGGCAGGGCATCGCGCAGTTTGGCCAGGCCCTCGGCATCAAGGTTTTCGATCAGCGTCACTTCAGCCTGCTCGTGCAAGCGAGCCATCAATAGCGGCGAGAGTTTCTTGTAGAGAACGACCTGCTTTTTCATCTTCGAGACCTCGATTTCAATTCAGGAGTGTGCCGCGGCGGCGCGCGTTAACGTGGCCGAGGGCCGCTCCCGGTCGCTGGCGCCGGGCTTGAGGAAAATCGTCAATACCACCGAGAACATCAACGCGCCGCTCATCAACAGGTACGACGCACCCGGGGAGCCGGTGGAGCTGTTCAGGTAACCGACCAGATAGGACCCGCCAAACGAGCCAAGGGCGCCCATGCTGTTGATCAGCGCCATGGCGCCGCCCGCGACGTTGGCCGGGAGGATCTCCGGAATGATCGCGAAGAAGGGGCCGTACGGCGCGTACATGCAGGCGCCGGCAATTACCAGCAGGGTGTAGGACCACCAGAAGTGTTCGGCGCCCAAGGCGTAGGAGCCATAGAAGGCGATCGAGGCAATCAGCAGTGGCGGCCAGACGAAACGTTTACGTTTTTGCAGCTTGTCCGAACCCCAGGACACCAGCAGCATGCCGATCACCGCCGCCAGGTACGGCAGCGCCGACAGCCAGCCGGCCTGGACCATGTCCATCTGCGCGCCGGCCTTGAGGATCGACGGCAGCCACAGGACGAAACCGTACACGCCAATGCTCCAGCAGAAAAACTGCAGGGCCAGGATGATCACTTTGGGTGACCGGAACGCTTCGGCGTAGTTCTTCACGGCCTTGATGCCGACCTGTTCGGCGGCCAATGCGCTTTCCAGATCCTGCTTTTCCTGATCGTTGAGCCACTTGGCCTGTGATGGACGATCATCGGCCAGGCGCCACCAGATGAATGCCCACAACACTGCGGGCAAACCTTCGATGATGAACATCCAGCGCCAGCTGTAGTGCTGCACCAGATAGCCCGAGACCACCGACATCCAAAGCATGGTCACCGGGTTGCCGAGGATCAGGAAGGTATTGGCCCGCGAGCGTTCGGCGCGGGTGAACCAATGGCACAGGTAGATCAGCATCGCCGGCATCACGGCCGCTTCGACCACGCCGAGCATGAAGCGAATGACGATCAGCCAGTAGGCATTGGAGACAATCCCGGTCAAGGTCGCCAGGCTGCCCCAGAGGATCAGGCTGACGAAAATCAGCTTCTTCACGCTGTGTTTCTGCGCGTAGATCGCGCCGGGTACCGGGAAGAAAAAGTAGCCGAGGAAGAACAGCGCGCCGAGCATCGACGACAAGCCTGGCGTGATCATCAGGTCCGCCGCCATGCCGGACGCGGCGGCGAAACCATAGTTGGCGCGATCCAGATACGCCAGGCTATAGGTGATGAACACGATGGGCATGATGTACCACCAGCGGCGGGTGGCGAGCGTTGCGGTTTTCATGAGTGGTGCTCCTGAGCTTGTTGTTTTTGTCGCAGCAGGTAACGGTGTTTAGATCTTCAGTGACTGTGCTGGCCTATTCGCGAGCAGGCTCGCTCCCACAAATCCGATCCAAGGTGGGAGCGAGCCTGCTCGCGAAGACGGCCTCGAATTCGCTGGCCATTTCAGGCCGGGTCGGCAACCCCTCCATATCCCCCCGGCTCTGCACCGCACGGCTGCCAATCCAGTTGGCGCGTTTCACGGCCTCGGCAAAGCTCTGGTTTTCCAGCAGCGCGCTGATCATGCCGACGGCAAAGCCATCGCCGGCACCCACCGTATCGACCACCGTGGCCACCGGCACGCCAGCGACGAAACCTTGATCAATATGGGTGCGGTAGTAAGCACCGTGGGGTCCAAGCTTGATCGCCACGGCTTCAGCGCCCTGGTCGAGGTAGAACGCGGCAATGTCGGCCGGGTCTTCGAATCCGCTCAGCAAGCGACCTTCGCTCAACCCCGGCAGCACCCAATGGGCGAGGGCGGCGAGGCGGTTGATCTCGGTGATCATTTGTCGTTCGCTGGCCCACAGGCTCGGGCGCAGGTTCGGGTCGAAGGACACGCTGCGCCCGGCCTCGCGCATACGGGTCATCAACTCGAACGACATCTGCCGCGCCGACTCCGACAGCGCCGGGGGAATGCCGGTGGCGTGCAGGTGCCGGGCCTTGAGCAACTCGGGCACGATCGAGTGCGGCGACAGGTGACTGGCCGCCGAACCACGGCGGAAGTACTCGACCAGCGGATCGCTGCCATCGTCGGTGCGGGACTTGAGTTGAAAACCGGTCGGGTGGGCGGTGTCGATGTCGACGTGGCGGCAGTCCAGGCCTTCTTTTTCCAGGGTGTCGACCACGAACCGGCCCAACGAGTCGGCACCGACCCGGCTCAGCCATGCCACGTTGAAGCCCAGTCGGGAAAGGCCAATGGCGACGTTGCTGTCAGCCCCGGCGATGCGTTTGTGGAAAGCGCCAACGCTGGCCAGATCACCCGCCTGCTCGGCGACGAACATCGCCATGGTCTCGCCGAAGGACAGAATATCGATCTCAGACATGAGCACTCTCCCGTTGCGACTGGCCGAGGCGGGCGAGGGCCGCCACGTGTTCGCGGGTCAGTTGCACCAGGTCATCGCCTTGCAGCGGATATTCCGCGGCCCGCATGACACCTTGGGCCATGTGCTGCAGCAGCTGTTCCCACCGATGCAAGTCGCTGGCGGTCGGCGGGATGGCGACCAGCTTGTCGTCGGCGCGACGTGTAATCGCTTTGCAGTGCACATAGCCGACGTGGCGTCCGAGAAGGCGCGCAGCGCTGGCGGCGGACTGGTCCTGCCAGTGCCAGTTGCCGATGTCGAAGGTCATTTTGATCGGTAAGTGGTGTTGCTCGACCTCAGTGAAAAAGCGTTGGAAGGGTTCGATGCGGCCACCGTGCAGGGTCTGGTCGTTTTCCACCAGCAACTGCACGGGGCTGGCATCCAGCAGCCGGGCGAGGGCGTGCAGGTCGCAGTTGTCGGTGAAATAGCCCAGCGACACTTTCAACCATTTGGCGCCAAACGCCTGGGCGCGTTGCAGGGCGGCGATCAGTTCTGGATTGGGCCTGGATTGTCCGGCCAACCAGAGTTCCATTGGCGACGAATACACGCTTTCCAGGCCTCCTGCCTGAGTGGCATTGGCCAGTTGAACGG
Source organism: Pseudomonas sp. GW456-E7 (assembly GCF_059424105.1). NCBI lineage: Bacteria > Pseudomonadati > Pseudomonadota > Gammaproteobacteria > Pseudomonadales > Pseudomonadaceae > Pseudomonas > Pseudomonas sp. GW456-E7. The sequence goes on from NZ_JBWKZB010000010.1 coordinate 46,644, forward strand.
GGTCCTCAATGGTCAGTAATTCTTCGCGCCACTCGATGCGCGTGGCGCCGGCGGCGGCCAGTACTTCGATAAAACTGCCTTGGCCACGCTGGCGCACCAGGTCGGCGCCGTAGCTGGAGAGGCTGATGGAAACGGCGGGTTTGTTCATTGTTGTTTTACCTCTGAAACCGGTTTCATTTTTGTTCAAAAAAATAGTGGGTGTTCTTGATGGCCCCTTCGCGAGCAAGCCCGCTCCCACAGGGGAATGCATTCCAAATGTGGGAGCGGGCTTGCCCGCGAAGAGGCCGGAACATTCACCGAGAGTTTCCAAGGGTCGCCCCCCTGACAATCAACCGCGCCGAAAAATCCAGCGTCCGCACCGCCCCGTCATCCCCCCGCAGCCGCTTGAGCAAACACTCAAACGCACTGGCGCCAATCTCGGTGGTCGGCTGGGCCAGCGCGGTTATCCCGCTACCCACCAACGGATACCAATCCAAATCATCGAGGGCGATCAAGCCCACATCCTCGAACAGGTTGCACTTGAGTTCACGCAACGCATGGGTGCAGGCCAGCGCCGCAATCCCGTTCGCGCAAAACAGCGCTTTCGGGCCCGGGCCAGGCGTGTCGAGAAAGGATTTCAACTGTACGGTCAGTTCGCTGCCGGTTTCGATGAGGCTGCCATGGAGGGCCGGGCGCAGGGCAATTTGCGCCTTGAAACTGCCGACCCGTTCGATCCGCGAACTGGTGCCATCGAAGGGTTCGGTCACCATCAACACATCGCGGTAACCGCGTTCTTCAAGATGGACGATGGCCATCTCGACGGCGGCCGGGTTGTTCAGCCCGACCATGTCGCTTTCCAGGTCCTCGACCTTGCGGTCCACCAGCACCAGGGGCATTTCCCGGTGCAGTTCGTGCAATTCGTCACGGTGATGACCGAGGGTGTTCACGATCAGGCCTTCGATGTTGTACGAGCGCAGCAGGGCCAGGTGCTGGCGTTCTTGCTCATCGTCGCGGTCGGTGTTGCACACCACCAGGCTATAGCCGTGCTGACGGCAAGCGGTTTCCACTCCGTGCATCACGGCAATTGAATAAGGGTTGCGGATATCGGCCACCAGCATGCCGATCAGGCGGGTGCGCCCGCGCTTGAGGCCGCGGGCCATCTGGTTCGGGCGATAGCCCAGTTCCGCAATCGCCTGCTCGATGCGCTGGGCAATGGCATCGGAGAGCAGGGCGCGGTCTTCGCCGATGAACCGCGAAACGCTGGCCTTGGAGACCTTGGCGTGTTCGGCCACGTCGAGCATGGTCACGCGGCTGCGCTGGGCGGCGGAAAAATCGTTCACGGTCTGAAACCTTCTTATTGGATTTATAAGGCCGAGCGCTTCGTGAGATAGCGCTGAAACCGGTTTCAGAAGACACCAAAAGCCAATTCGCCGTCAAGCCCCGGATTGTCGATTGTCGAACAAACACCGACGGGTGGCGTTCAGGCCAGCACGCTCAGCCACGCTGAACCCAGCAGCAACAGGCCCATGCAGCGATTGAAACGCTGCATGGCCCGGGGTGAGCGCAACCAGCGACTCGACCCGGCACCGAGCAGCGCCCAGACACCCAGGCAGGGTAAGGAAACCAGGAAAAACACCCATGAAAGATTGATTACATGGACGAGCCGATCTTCGCCCGCTCCAGCGAAGACACTGACCACCGCCAGCGCCATCATCCAGGTTTTCGGATTGATCCATTGCAGGCTGGCGGCGCCCACCCAACCCAGCCGAGCCCCGGTTTTTTGCGTGCTGATGGCTTCGGCCGGCGAACGGATAATCTGCCAGGCCAGATAACTCAGCCACGCTACCCCGACCCATTGCATGACGTTTTGCAACGCGGGCCAGGCCGTCAGTGAGGAGCCAACGCCCGCGCCCACCAGCAACACCAGCGTCGCGGCACTGGCGCAGGCGCCGAAGATAATCGGCAGGGCGGCGCCCAAGCCGTATCGGGCACTGTTGCTGAGCACCAGAATGTTGGTCGGTCCGGGTGTGATGGACGCCACAAAGGCAAAGAGCAGGAAGGGCAGTAACGTCGGGAAAGAAGAGAGCATCGCGGGCAAACTCCGGTAAAGATCAGTGAAACCGATCTTCACAATCCCCGGCGTTACTTGTCTGGAAGATTTGAGCAGCGCTTGCGGTACAGCGCCGGTGTCAGGCCGTAGGCGCGCACGAACCAGCGGCCCAGATGGCTCTGGTCGGCAAAGCCCAGTTCCATGGCCACCGTCGCCGGTTGCTCGCCTCGGGCCAGCATTCGCCGGGCGGTTGCCAGGCGCAATTGCACCAGATACGCGTGGGGCGCCATGCCGTAAGCGGCTTTGAACGCACGGGTCAGGCGAAAGCGGTCGACACCTGTGACGACTGCCAGTTGATCGAGGCCGATGTCGTATTGCGCGTTGGCATGCAGGTAGTCCCGGGCCTTCTGCGCCACGCGCGGCAGACGCGGGTCCTGGCCATCGCGGGCGCGCCAATGCAAGTGGCTGGTCAGGCGCTCGAGCAACGCGTCGAGGGCGGTCTGGCGGACGATCTTCAGCTCACCACGATGCAGGGTTTCAAACGCCAGGCTGGTGGCCTGGGCCAGGCGCGCATCGCAGGCCAAGGTGGCGGCGAAACTCAGTTGGCTGTTGTCGGGGACATGATCGAACACAGTGCCGAGTTCGCGCTGCAACCACTGCGGATCGAGGTACAGCATGCGGTAGGTAAAACCGTCGGCGGTCGGTGCGTCACCGTCATGGATGTCACCTGGCTCGAGCAAAAACACCTTGCCCGGCGTGCTCTGGTGCCTGGCCCGTCGGCAATTGAATTGCTGGACCCCTTGCTCGGTGACGCCCACCAGATAACTGTCATGCCAGTGCGGGTCGTAGGCGTGACCTTCGAAATGCGCGCGCAGGGTCTCGATGCCGGTGTCGGCGTCCTGGGACAGGTCGATCCAGTTGTGAGCGTTCATGTTGCACCTGCGGGACGGATTGCCGAGCTATTTAACGCCTGCTGGAAGTGCGATGACTAGAACGTTTGTGCAGGCATCAGTTGAACAGGCCCGCCGCAATATTGATCGAGAACCCGAGGATGGCGGTGTTGAACATAAAACCGATCAACGACTGCGCCAGCACGATCTTGCGCAAATCACGGGTCGCCACGCCGACATCCGAGGTCTGCACCGCCACGCCGACGGTGAACGAGAAGTACAGGAAGTCCCAGTAATTGGGCGTCGTCAGGCCATCAGCAAAGCGCAGCGCCGGCTCTTTGCCTTCCCAGGTGTAAAACAGGCGCGCGTAGTGCACGCTGAAAATCACCCCGATCAGCAGCCACGAGCCGATCACCGTCAGCGCGGTGAAGCCGTAGTGCAGGAGTCTGCGCGTGGTTTCCAGGTCTTTGCTACCGGCCAGTTCGAAGGTGATGGTCGCCAGGCTGGCCAAAGCCGCGATGCACACCACCAACAGCACCAGCCCGGCGTTTTCGTCTTCAATTTCGGCGATGCGTTTCACATCGGTCGCTTTTGAACGCACGGTGAGCCAGGACATCAGGATCAGGTAAGTCCAGACACCGGCATTCCAGCCGATGAGGATTTTGCTGATCACCGAATCGGCCGGAACTAGGATGCCGGCCGCGATACCGAGCGTCGTGGCGGCGGACAGGCGAGGGTGGGTGTGGGTGAGGTAGGGCATGGAGGCTCGATGGGTTGAGGCGATGCAATCACCTTAGCCCAGGTGAGCACAATCTTGGAATCACCGGGATCCCCTGTGGGAGCGGGCTTGCTCGCGAAGGCGGACTGTCAATCAACACGGGTATTGAATGTGACGGCCTCTTCGCGAGCAAGCCCGCTCCCACATTGAGACAGTGGTGTTGATCAGTGTGGTTTATGGCGTTTGCGCACCAGCTTCATCACCACCACAAAAAACACCGGCACGAACACCACGGCCAGCGTCGCCGTGATCATCCCGCCGATCACCCCGGTGCCGATGGCCTGCTGGCTCGCCGAACTGGCGCCGGTCGCGATCGCCAGGGGCACCACGCCAAGGATGAACGCCAGCGAAGTCATGACAATCGGCCGCAACCGCAGGCGTGCCGCTTGCAGGGTGGCGTCGACCAGGTCGTGGCCTTCGTCGTACAGGCTCTTGGCGAACTCGATGATCAGGATCGCGTTCTTCGCCGACAGGCCGATGATGGTGATCAACCCGACCTTGAAGAACACATCGTTGGGCATGCCGCGCAAGGTCACGGCCAGCACCGCGCCGAGCACACCCAGCGGCACCACCAGCAGCACCGAGGTCGGGATCGACCAGCTTTCGTACAACGCCGCCAGGCACAGGAACACGATCAACAGCGACAGCCCCAGCAGGATCGGTGCCTGGCTGCCGGACAAGCGTTCCTGCAACGACAACCCGGTCCATTCCTGGCCCAGGCCCGCCGGGCCTTGCGCCACCAACCGCTCGATCTCGGCCATGGCTTCGCCTGTGCTGTGGCCCGGTGTCGGTTCACCGGAAATGCTGATCGCCGGATAGCCGTTGTAGCGGGTCAACTGCGCCGGGCCCTGGGTCCATTTGGCCTGCACGAAGGCCGACAAGGGCACCATTTTCCCGTGGGTGTTGCGCACGTGGATTTTCAGCAGGTCTTGCACCTGGCTGCGCTGGTCGCCCTCGGCCTGGACCACGACGCGCTGCATCCGCCCCTGGTTGGGGAAGTCGTTGATGTACGCCGAGCCCACGGCCGTGGACAGCACGTTGCCGACGTCGGCAAAGGACACCCCCAGCGCGTTGGCCTGCTTGCGGTCGACCACCAGTTGCACTTGCGGCGCCTCGGCCAGGGCGCTTTCGCGCACGTTCATCAGGATCGGGCTTTTTTCGGCGGCCGCGAGCAAGTCGGTGCGCGCTTGCATCAGCTTCTCATGGCCGAGGCCACCGCGGTCCTGCAGGCGGAACTCGAAGCCGCTGGACGTACCCAGGCCATCCACGGGCGGCGGCAGCACGGCAAAGGTCACCGCATCCTTGATCTGGCTGAGGGCGACGTTGGCCCGGTCGGCAATCGACGCCGCCGAATCTTCGCTGTCGCGCTCCGACCAGTCTTTGAGCGTGCTGAACGCCAGCGCCGCATTCTGCCCGCTGCCGGAGAAGCTGAACCCGAGAATCACCACGCTGTCGCGAATGCCCGGCTCGCCGGCGTTGTGCGCTTCCACCTGCTCGGCCACCTGCACCGTGCGGTTCTTGCTCGCGCCCGGTGGCAACTGGATGTCGGTGATGGTGTAACCCTGGTCTTCCACCGGCAGGAACGAGGAGGGCAGGCGAGTGAAGGCCAGGCCCAGGCCGATCAGCAGCACGCCGTAGATCAGCAGGTAGCGCCCGGTGCGTTTCAACGCGTAGGCGACCCAGCCTTGATAGCGCTCGGTCAGTTGCTCGAAACGGCGGTTGAACCAGCCAAAGAATCCGCTCTTTTCGTGGTGCTCGCCTTTGGCAATCGGCTTGAGCAGCGTCGCGCACAGGGCCGGGGTCAAGGTCAGGGCGAGGAAGGCCGAGAACAGGATCGAGGTGGCCATCGACAGCGAGAACTGCTGGTAAATCACCCCGACCGAACCCTGCATGAACGCCATTGGAATGAACACCGCGACCAGCACCAGGGTGATGCCGATGATGGCCCCGGTAATCTGCTGCATGGCCTTGCGCGTGGCATCCTTGGGCGACAGGCCCTCGGTGGCCATGATGCGCTCGACGTTCTCCACCACCACGATGGCGTCGTCCACCAGAATGCCGATCGCCAGCACCATGCCGAACATGGTCAGCACGTTGATCGAGAACCCCAGCGCCAGCATCGTCGCAAAGGTGCCCATCAACGCCACCGGCACCACCAGCGTCGGAATCAGCGTGTAGCGGATGTTCTGCAGGAACAGGAACATCACCGCAAACACCAGCAGCATGGCCTCAAGGAGGGTGTAGACCACCTTGGTGATCGAGACCTTGACGAAGGGGGAGGTGTCGTACGGGATCGAGTATTCGACGTTTGCCGGGAAGTAGCGCTTGAGTTCATCCATCTTCGCCCGCACCAGGGTCGCGGTGTTCAGGGCGTTGGCGCCCGGCGACAACTGCACGGCGACGGCGGTGGACGGCTTGCCGTTCAGGCGCGTGGAAAACTGGTATTCCTGGCTGCCGATCTCGACCCGCGCCACATCGCTGATGCGCACGGTCGAACCGTCCGGGTTGGCCTTGAGGACGATGTCGGCAAATTCTTCGGGGGTCGACAACTGCCCTTTGACCAGAATGGTCGCGGTGATTTCCTGGGTGGTACGGGTCGGCAGATCGCCGATGCTGCCGGCCGACACCTGGGCGTTTTGCGCGACGATGGCGGTGTTGACGTCCGCTGGCGTGAGGTTGAAGGCGAGCAGTTTCTGCGGATCGATCCAGATCCGCATCGCCCGCTCGGCGCCGTACAGCTGCGCCTTGCCGACGCCGTCCAGGCGCTTGATCTCGTTCATCACGTTGCGCGCCAGGTAATCGCTGAGCGCCACGTCGTCGAGCTTGCCGTCGCTGGACGTCAGGGTGATCAACAGCAGGAAACCGGAGGAGACTTTCTCCACCTGCAATCCTTGCTGGATGACCGCTTGCGGCAGGCGCGACTCCACGGCCTTGAGGCGGTTCTGCACATCCACCTGCGCCAGTTCCGGGTTGGTGCCCGGTTGGAAAGTGGCCTTGATGGTCGCGCTGCCGAGGCTGCTCTGGGATTCGAAATACAAAAGATGATCGGCGCCGTTGAGTTCTTCCTCGATCAGGCTGACCACGCTTTCGTCCACGGTTTGCGCCGAAGCACCCGGGTACACGGCATAGATTTCGATCTGCGGCGGCGCAACGTCGGGGTACTGCGCCACCGGCAACTGCGGAATGGCCAGGGCACCGGCCAGCAGGATGAACAACGCGACCACCCAGGCGAACACCGGGCGGTCGATAAAGAACTGCGGCATAAAAAAGCGTCCTGCTTACTGGCCAGTCGCCTGGGCAAGTGGAAGAGGGGTGTCGTCGATCTGCACTTTCTCGCCGGGGCGGGCGTGCTGCAGGCCCTCGATGACGATGCGGTCGCCGGCTTTCAGGCCACCGGTGACGATCCAGCGATCGTTCTGCACGGCGCCCAGTTCGACCGGTTGCTGGCCGACGCGCTGTTCGGCGTCGAGCAGCAGCACCTGGGCGATGCCCGCGCTGTCGCGCTGGATGGCCCGTTGCGGCACGCTGATGCCCTGGCGGTTGACCGCTTGTTCCAGGCGCACGCGCACGAAACTGCCGGGCAGCAGGTCGAGGTCGGGGTTGGGGAACTCGCTGCGCAGGATGATCTGGCCGGTGCCCGGGTCGACGGTGATGTCGCTGAACAGCATTTTGCCCGGCAGCGGGTAGAGGCTGCCGTCATCCTGAATCAGCGTGGCCTTGGCCTGGTCCTGGCCGACCTGCTGCAACTGGCCGGAGCGGAAGGCGCGGCGCAGTTCATTGAGCTCACGGGTGGACTGGGTCAGGTCGGCATGAATCGGATTGAGTTGCTGGATCAGCGCCAGCGGCGTGGTTTCGTTCTGCCCGACCAGCGCGCCTTCGGTGACCAGCGCACGCCCGATGCGTCCGGAAATCGGCGCGGTGACGGTGGCGTAGCCGAGGTTGAGTTTCGCCCGCTCCACTGCAGCCTTGTTGGCCGCGACGTCGGCGGCGGTCTGTCGTACGTTGGCCCGGGCGTTGTCGTAGTCCTGGCCGCTGATGGCCTTGTCGTCGATCAACTGGGCATAGCGCTGTTCCTGCAACCGGGCCTGGAAGGCGTTGGCCTCGGCCTTGCGCAGCGCTGCTTCGGCGCTGTCCAGGTCAGCCTTGAGCGGCGCCGGGTCGATGCGGAACAGGACATCGCCCTGTTTCACGTCGCTGCCTTCACGGAAGGTCCGCTGCAGGACCACGCCGGCCACGCGGGCACGCACCTCGGCCATGCGCGGTGCGGCAATCCGTCCGCTCAGTTCGCTGCTGATGGTCAGCGGTTGCGCTTCGATGGTCTCGATGCGAACCGTGGCCAGCGGCGCCTGTTCCTCGGCGTTCGAGGCTTTTTCGCACGCGGCCAGTGTCAACGCCAGAGCAATCAGACTGAGCCTGGCAAGCAGATTCTTCGACATGTAATACCCCAATAAAGACTCCCAGCATCCTACTGGGCGCAGGCGAGGGTAGCGGTGAAGCTTTGTTGGTGCTGTGTGAAATTGTGTAAGGGTTTTACTCAGAGACGAGTGAGGGCGTATATCCTTCAGTTCTTGAATCTTATTGCGCCTGACAGGCCGCCTTCGCGAGCAGGCTCGCTCCCACAGTTGAAATGCGGTCCCCTGTGGGAGCGAGCCTGCTCGCGAAGAGGCCAATGCAGACGCCACGGCTCTTTCTGGAAACACCCCATGCCCAACATCCTCCTGGTCGAAGACGACACCGCCCTCGCCGAACTGATTGCCAGCTACCTGGAACGCAACGGTTATTCCGTCAGCGTGATCGGTCGCGGTGATCATGTGCGCGAACGTGCGCGGCTCAATCCGCCGGACCTGGTGATCCTCGACCTGATGCTGCCCGGCCTCGACGGCTTGCAAGTCTGTCGCCTGCTGCGCGCCGATTCGGCGACCTTGCCGATCCTGATGCTCACCGCCCGCGACGACAGCCACGACCAGGTACTGGGCCTGGAAATGGGGGCCGACGACTACGTGACCAAACCCTGCGAGCCACGGGTGCTGCTGGCGCGGGTGCGGACCCTGTTGCGCCGCAGCAGCCTCAGCGAGCCGCAGACCGCCAACGACCGGATTCTGATGGGCAACCTGTGCATCGACCTGTCCGAACGCACCGTGACCTGGCGCGAGCAATTGGTGGACTTGTCCAGCGGTGAGTACAACCTGCTGGTGGTGCTGGCCCGGCATGCCGGGGAGGTGCTGAGCCGCGACCAGATCCTGCAACGCCTGCGCGGCATCGAATTCAACGGCACCGATCGTTCGGTGGACGTGGCGATTTCCAAGTTGCGGCGCAAGTTCGACGACCACGCCGGCGAGGCGCGCAAGATCAAGACCGTGTGGGGCAAGGGCTACCTGTTCAGCCGTTCCGAGTGGGAATGCTGAGCCGATGTTCAGAATCCTCTTTCGTTTGTACTTGGTGACCATCGTCTCGTTCAGCGCCGCGATTTATCTGGTGCCGGATCTGGTGGTCAAGGTGTTCCACGAGCGCTTTGTCACCTACAACCTCGATTACTCCCGTGGCCTGCAAACGCTGATCGTCAAACAGTTTCACGCGGCCCCGGCCGAACAGTGGCCGGCCCTGGCCGCTGAAATGGACAAGGACTTCGAGCCACTGCACATCGTGCTCAGCGGTAACGACGACAGCAGCCTGACGCCTGAAGAGCAGCAGCGCTTGCAGCGGGGCGAGAACGTTGTGCGCGTGGGTGACTGGGGCTGGCGCACGCTGGCGGTCGCGCCGCTGAATGAGCGCACCGTGGTGCAAATGGTGGTGCCGCCGGACCCGCTGGACGTCAACCTGTTGTACTGGAGCATCAACGTACTGATCGGCGCCACCATGCTTGCGTGCCTGTTGCTGTGGCTGCGCCCGCACTGGCGTGACCTGGAACGCCTCAAGGGTGCGGCGGAACGCTTTGGCAAGGGCCACCTGGGCGAGCGCACGCAAATCTCCCCGAGTTCCAACATCGGCAGCCTGGCCAGTGTGTTCGACACCATGGCCGGCGACATCGAGAACCTGCTCAACCAGCAGCGCGACCTGCTCAATGCGGTGTCCCACGAGTTGCGCACGCCGCTGACGCGCCTGGATTTCGGCCTGGCGCTGGCGCTCTCCGACGACTTGCCGGCGGCCAGCCGCGAGCGCCTGCAAAGCCTGGTGGCACACATCCGGGAACTCGATGAGCTGGTGCTGGAGCTGCTGTCCTACAGTCGCCTGCAAAACCCGGCGCGGCTACCGGAGCGGGTCGAAGTGTCGCTGGATGAGTTCATCGACAGCATCCTTGGCAGCGTCGACGAGGAGCTCGAATCCCCGGAGATCGTCATCGACGTGCTGCTGCACGGCCAGCTCGAACGCTTCAACCTCGACCCGCGCCTGACCGCCCGCGCCTTGCAAAACCTGCTGCGCAATGCCATGCGCTATTGCGAAAAACGTATCCAGATCGGTGTGCAGGTCTGTGCCGGCGGCTGTGAAATCTGGGTCGACGATGACGGCATCGGCATTCCGGATGACGAGCGCGAGCGGATTTTCGAACCCTTCTACCGTCTCGACCGCAGTCGAGACCGCGCCACGGGTGGTTTCGGACTGGGATTGGCGATCAGCCGCCGCGCCCTGGAAGCCCAGGGCGGCACGCTGACGGTGCAAGCCTCGCCGCTGGGCGGGGCGCGGTTTCGCTTGTGGTTGCCATTGCCGGTCTGATTTCGACAAACGGGCGCATCATCTGTCAGGTTTGACAGTAGCAAGGTGCCACGCTTACGGGTCTCATTAGCCTGCGAAGTCAATACAGGCGGCGAGGCTGGAGGGACGAATGGGCGCGCCAATAATAAAAACCTGCGGGCAGGGCACGATCAGTGCAATCAGGGACGTCAAGGTCGAAAACCTGTCGACAAAATTTGCGATGGTCATGCCTGATGGCGGCTGTTGCACCTTGGCGATCCGGATTGGGCCGAACATGACCGCAGAGGGTAACGCCTGTTTTCTTGTCGGCGATGCGGTGAGATACACGATGACGAGCGCGGGCGATGGTGTGCCGCCAAGGGTACAGGACCTCGAGAAGTCGGGCGTCGGCAGCAGAACATGATGGCTTGCGGGGGCTTTTTACGACCCCGCAAACCTGTGCCTGCGTATCAAGCGCTCAACCGGCCCCGCAACACTTTGGCCATATCCTCCAGATCCGTCATTGGCTGATGCCCGATCAGCATCCAGGCGTGTTCCATGTCCGCCCAATACACGATGTTCAGCTCGCGCCGCTGTTCCCGGGCGAAATGGCGGCTGCCGCTGTTGGAGCGGGTCACGCACAGCGCCATGGGGCCGTGCACCGGATCGAGGTAGGTGATCTGGGCGATGGGGGCGCCGTCGTACTCGAGGATTTGCGCCCGCTTGAACTCGGCACGGGGCAGGCTCAGTTTTGCCGGCGCGAGGTCGAGGCCCAGGCGCGCATCGATGGTCCGCAGTTGGGCCCGCTGAGAGGCTTCATCAGCGGGCAGGTGATCCAGGGTTTCCGGCACGTAGAGCGCCATGTAGTCGGCCACCAGACCGCGCCAGCTGTGAGTCTGCTGACTCGCTCGCCAGCCGAGGAACAAACGGTCCGCCAGCACGCCGCCAGCCAGCAGCCCGGCTGCGGCGGCCAGGAACCAGCGTCGGCTGAGCCCGGGGCGGGCGGGTGAGGGCAGCGTGGCGAGCATGGCTTGCAGGCGATCCACCGGCGCCTGCCGGGCCAGTTCATCGTAGGCGTCCTTGAACGGCAGGCTGCTGCGATCCAGCCATTGCAGGCGCAGGTTCAGCATCGGGTCGGCGCTGATGGCCGCGTCGATGCGCGAGCGCTGTTCGGCATCGAGCTGGTTGTCGAGATAAGCCACCAGTTGTTCGTCCGAGGGTTTTGCGTTCATCAATGTTCTCCTCGGTAAGGGTGGGGCACCGTGTGCAACGGTGGATATTCGGCCAGTTTCGCCCGGGCGGCGGCCAGGCGACTCATGACCGTGCCGATGGGCACTTGCAGCACATCGGCGACTTCGCGGTAGGACAACCCTTCGACGTAGGCGAGAAATACCGTTTCACGCTGGGCCTCGGGCAATGCATCGACGCGGCGGATGACCTGTGCCGCCAACACGTGGGTCTGGGCCACGGATTCTCCATCGAACGACAGGACCTGGTCGGCATCCACTTGGCCCTGACCTTGCCGCACCCGCTGGGCACGGACTTCATTGAGCCAGATCGAATGCAGGATGCTCAGCAGCCAGCGGTCCATGCGCGTCCCCGGCTCGTATTGCCCGGCCCGCTCCAGCGCCCGCACACAGGTGGCCTGCACCAGGTCATCGGCGATATGCCGTTGCCGGGACAACAGCAGGCCGTAGCGCCATAAACGCGCCAGATGCTGGTTCAGTTCCGTTCGTATTGCCTGATCGCTGGCGATGGCGACCTCCGTCCGCTCGGGTTGTCAGGTTTTCGATGATCCGTTGATGGCTTCGGCCAGGTCCTGGTACTCCTCGCACTGGGTATTGCCGCAAATGGATTTGATCTGCTGCAATTGCTCCTGCGCAAGGTCCAGCCGGCCCTTGACCACATAGGCCTCGCCCAGGTATTCGCGGACTTGCGCGTAGTGCGGGTCGAGTTTTACCGATTGCAGGTAATAACCGATGCCTTCGTCGGTGCGTCCCAGTTTACGCGTGGCGTAGCCGCGATAGTTCAGCGCTTTTGCGGTATTTGGCTGTTTCAGCGTGTCGAGCAGGGCCAGGGCCTCTTCATAACGTCCGTCCTTGGCCAGTTGATAGGCATAGTGGGTGCGGTCTTCGTCAGGCACCAGGCTGCTGGTCTGCTTGACGCACCGCTGCGATCGGGTATCGAGCACCTGTCCTTTCGGGCAGTTGGGTTTGGCGGGCGGCTCGTCATCGCCGCCACCGCCGTTGGCCAGGGCGAGGGAACCGGACAACGCAACGGTCAGCAGCAACGGAGTCATCAGAACTGCAAAACGACTATTCATGGGCTTTGCTCCACAGGTTCATGGGTTTCAGATCAGGTCGCGCCCGGCCAGGCGCAGTGCAAGGTTGATGTGATGAGAACACCGCAGCATGCGCAATTATTCATTATGTTCTGGCGGCCGATTGCGAACGGGCATGGTTTTGTGTGCGCTGAAGATCCCTGTGGGAGCGGGCTTGCTCGCGAAGGCGGAGTCTCAGGCAGCATTGATGTTGATCGACCCACCGCTTTCGCGAGCAGGCTCGCTCCCACAGGGGATTTTTGTTCAAACCAGCAGACGAATCGGTGCACCCGCCGCCCAGGCCTGGATGTCCTCGATCATTTGCGAGAAAAACAGCTGGTAGTTCTGTTGGCTCACGTACCCGACATGGGGCGTGGCCAATACATTGTCCAGGGTCCGGAGCGGATGGTGGGCGGGCAGCGGCTCATGCTCGAAGACGTCCAGTGCGGCACCGGCCAGTCGTTGCTTCTGCAGCGCCTTGATCAGCGCCGCCTCATCGACAATCGGCCCGCGGGCGGTGTTTACCAGCAGTGCCGTGGGCTTCATCCAGCCCAGGGCTTGGGCGTCCACCAGGCCCCGACTGCGGTCGCTGAGCACCAGGTGCACCGACAGCACGTCGGCCTGTTCGAACAGTTCCTGCTTGCTGACACGGGTCACGCCGGCTTGCGCCGCACGTTCGGCGGTGAGGTTTTCGCTCCAGGCGATGACGCGCATGCCGAACACCTGGCCGAATTGCGCGACGCGCTGGCCGATGCTGCCAAGGCCGAGGATCGCCAACGTCTTGCCGTGCAGGTCGCCGCCCAGGCCTTGTTGCCACTGGCCGGCACGCAAGGCATTGGCTTCGGCCACCAGGTTGCGGGTGGCGGCCATGATCAGCGCCCAGGTCAGCTCCGGCGCGGCGTGTTTGTAGCTGTCGGTGCCGCTGACCTGGATGCCCAGCGCGGCGGCGGCTTTCAGGTCCAGGGCGGCGTTGCGCATGCCGCCGGTCACCAGCAGTTTGAGCCTGGGCAGGCGGCGCAGCAGCTCTTCGTCGAAGCGCGTGCGCTCGCGCATGACGCAGATCACCTCGAACCCGGCCAGGCGCTCGGCCAGCGTCTGGTTGTCGGCGGGGTAGTCATGGAGAAAACTCACCTGGCCGACGCTGTCCAGCGCCGACCAGTCCACCACGTCCCGCGCCACATCCTGCCAATCATCAAGCACTGCAATCTGCACAGGCATCAGCCTTTCCTCTTCAACGCACGGGGTTGGTCTTGTTCAGCCAGGCGAGCAGGGCCTGGTGGAATTGTGCCGGTTCTTCCATCTGTGGCGCGTGGCCCATGCCAGGGAATTCAACCAGCGTGGACCGGGGAATCAGCTTGGCCACTTGTTTGCCGAGGACGTCGTAGTGCCCGATCTTCGCCTTGACCTCGGGCGGGGCGATGTCACTGCCGATGGCGGTGGTATCGGACGTCCCGATCAACAGCAGGGTCGGCATCTTCAGGTTCTGGAATTCGTAGTACACCGGTTGAGTGAAGATCATGTCGTAGATCAGCGCCGAGTTCCACGCGACTTGCGTATGCCCAGGGCCTTTGTTCAGGCCGGCGAGCATGTCGACCCAGCGATCGAATTCCGGCTTCCAGCGGCCGCCGTAGTAGGTGCTGCGTTCGTAGTTGCGGATACCGTCGGCGCTGAGTTTGAGTTCGCGTTCATACCATTGGTCTACCGTGCGGTAGGGCACGCCGAGGGCTTTCCAGTCCTCCAGGCCGATGGGGTTGACCAGTGCCAGTTGCTCGACCTGTTCGGGGTATTGCAAGGCATAGCGAGTGGCGAGCATGCCGCCGGTGGAGTGCCCCAGCAGGGTGGCTTTCTGAATGCCCAATGCCTTGAGCAATTGCTGGGTGTTCGTCGCCAGTTGCTGGAACGTGTACTGATAGTGCGCCGGTTTGCTGGAGCTGCAGAAGCCGATCTGGTCCGGGGCGATGACCCGATAGCCGGCGTCGCTGAGGGCTTTGATCGAGCTGTCCCAGGTGGCGCCACAGAAATTCTTGCCGTGCATCAGCACCACGCTGCGGCCATTGGCCTTGCCGTGGGCGGCGACGTCCATATAGCCCATTTGCAGGGACTGGCCCTGGGATTCAAAGGCGAAGTGCTTGAGTGTGTAGGGATAGTCGAACCCTTGCAGCTCAGGGCCGTATTCCGGTGCTTGGGCGTGGGCGATGACGGGCAGGGCGGCGGTCAACAGCAGGCTGGGCAACCAGCGGGGGAAGAGTCGCGACATGGGGAAGCTCCATGGAAAATCCGCCGATGCTGGATCGGCTCGATTAGGGCGGCATTAAACACAGGCAATCGCCGCCCTCGATGGTTCAACCCATCCAGCCCAATGTCGCCATGGCCAACACGCCGTAACGGGCGCCTTTGGCCAGGGTGACGATCAGCAGGAAGCGGCCCAATGGCTCGCGCATGACGCCGGCGACCAGTGTCAGCGGATCGCCGATCACCGGTAGCCAACTGAGCAGCAATGACCAATGGCCGTAGCGTTGGTAATGCAGCCGGGCTTTTTCCAGGTGCCGGGGGCTTACCGGAAACCAGCGCCGGTCGCGGAACCGTTCGATCCCGCGCCCCAGCCACCAGTTGAGCAGCGACCCCAGGACGTTGCCGAACGTCGCCACCGCCAACAGCGCCCAGAGCCAGTAGCGGTCACTGAGCAACAGGCCGACCAGCACGGCTTCGGATTGCAACGGCAGCAGCGTGGCGGCACCGAATGCCGCGAAAAACAGCCCGAAGTACGCGCCGGACATCAATGGGCGGGGTAGTCCGCGACCACCAGGTCAGTGCCGTCCTTTTTCAGGCCGATGACCTGATAGGCATCGCTCATGCCGTCCATTTCCATGCCGGGCGAACCCATGGGCATGCCGGGTGCCGCGACGCCCAGCAGATCGTCGCGCTTGCTCAAGGCCAGGACCTGGTCGGCCGGGACGTGACCTTCGACGAACTTGCCATTGATCAACGCGGTGTGGCACGACGCCAGGCGTGGCGGCACGCCGTGCTGTTGCTTGAACTCGCTCATGTTGGCTTCGACGTGGTCTTCGACCTTGAAACCATTGGCTTCAAGATGGCTGATCCATTTTTTGCAGCAACCACAATTGGCGTCGCGATGAACCTCGATCGGAATGAGGTCGGCGGCCTGGGCCAGGGAGGACATGAACAGGGCGCTCAGGGCGATCAGACGCAGAGGGTTTCGCATGGGATTCGTCTCGGCTAACGGGCAAAAAAACGCATTCTGACCAGTTTTTCCGGTCAGGCATTCAAGGAGTGTTACGAAGTACTACAAAGATCGGCTGTTCGATGATGGTAGATCAGTGCTGTCAGGCAGATGAGGGGGACATTACAAAATCGTCAGGTTGAGTGCCCGGAGTCGGTATCGGTATTGATACAAGCCCGCTGATGGTCATGTAAGAAAAGCCTGCAGGACCATTCGTCAAAGCGCCATGGCCTAATAAACAAGGCGCTTTGCGGTGTGTGGCTGAAATGTACAAAATTTGTAAAAGAACTCAATTAACGTTAGGCGGCCCCCATGCTCCAGTTGATACTCGCGACCACTTAGCTTGGTCATACAAGGAGTTTTTCATGACTATCGGTTATACCGGCGCATGGACCCCGAAGTCGGGGCTATTGGTTCGAGACACCAACAGCAGATCAAAGCCTGTTGCCCAGAATGAAAAGGTCAGGCAGATGCTTAACCTGGTGGGCAGCAATCCGGTTGCGCTGGATACCGCCAAGATGGACAAGATGGAAATGCGCAAGCAGATGAAGGGGTTTGACCCCTCCAATATTTCCGTCAAGTCCTTGGGCACTCTCAGTGTCTTTCTGAAAGAACGTGGCCTGATCAGTGATGTAACGGCAGTAACGCTGAGCAATGCCGGCGACAAGTTCGACCGGTTTGGCATCAAGGACCCTGACGCGAAGTTCAATGCGCTGGAATATTTCGCCATTCAACTGGACAACATCCAGAGCAATAGTTTGAAGGGAAACAAGTACGCCAACTACTTGATTCCCGAGTTCAAAAAAGCGATCTACGTGCTGCAGAACCTGGAAACCTACGGTAAAAGCAACGGCCCGATGGAGCGACCGGGCACGGGGGTGTCGGCCAAGGCCTGAGGCGGTGTTGCCCGGCCCGCCCGGTTCATCGAACGGGCCGGCGACCCTCACCTGCAAAGCGGCCACGTTTTCTTCCAGGTATTTGCGTTGCTTGGTGCCCGGAATCGGAATCAGGTGGTCACCCTGGGCCAGCACCCACGCCAGCGCCAGTTGGCCCGCCGTCACGCCTTTCTCTGCCGTGCGAGGCCGGTTATGGACTGGTGCAGACGCCGTACTATCACGTGGCCCGGCAACTGCAGGAGGGGTGTTTGTGTGAAGTGCTGAAAGAAATGCCGCCACCGGGCATGCCGATGACGGCGCTTTATCCGCCGCACCGCCAGTTGTCCCGGCGGGTGCGTGTGTTTGTCGACTGGCTGGTGGAACTCTGTGCCCAGCCCGGCAATGACTTTTACCGGAAGGATTCAGGGTGTTGATCAGCGGTTATCGGTGTGGGTAGTAGCCCGGTCCGCCATGGTCATAGTAGTGATCGTGATGCCAGCCCCCATGGGGGAAAACAATGCAACCGCTCAGGGTCAGGATGGCCAGCAGGGGAATCAGCAATGTGATTCGACGCAACATTTGAAAGTCCTCATGGTTATCGCCGCAATGAAGCTAAAACTCTTCATCGGCTGTAACATGTGACCCCGCTTGTGGCCGCTTATCCCGGAAACAGGGTAAGTGCCTGGCAAGCGTCTTGATACAAACCGGATACATTTTCAGATTCAGGAACCCGCAATGACACAGTCGCAACGTTTGAAATACTCGATTCTGATCTCCCTGGTGGTGCTGGGGATCATGTTTGGCCTTTCCTGGTTGCAGAACACCGGCGTCATCAGCGAAAAAATGTTCCAGTACATCGCCATTGGCGTGGCGGTGATTGTGGTAGTCATCAATGGCGTGATGCGCCGCAAGGTCAAGCCCTGATCATTCGTTCACTGGTTGCGCAGGATGGCGGCAGCCTGTGGATGCAGGCTGTAGCTTTTGTCGGGGTTTAGGACAATCACGCCTTCACTGCACAAGCGCTTGAGCACTTCGCGCACGCTGAGAAAGGACAGGGGAATGTCCAGGTCCAGCAATTGGCTGTGCACGCCACGCACGCCAAGGCTGCGCTCGCTTTCGGCGGCCGTCAGCAGGGCATCGATGACTTTCAGGCGGATCAGACTGGTCCGCAGGCCATAGCTCTTGAGCAGGATCCGGATCCGCTCGTTGCCGTGGCGATCGGTACGCGGCTCGAATACGCCGACTCCCATGGAAGTACCCTTTGGCGCGTTGCTACCGTCCGTTGGCAGTTGCGAGTTGTACATTGCAAAACTCCTTTTCAGAGCCTGATCAGGAAAAATTGGGCGCTCTTTAAAGTTTAGACGTATGAGCTGCCCAAATCATGAAGGCTCGAATGTAGAAATTTTGTCGACGTCGTGTGATCAGCCTGTCAGTTCGCACGCCAATGTGCGGCAAAAACCCTAAATTATTGATGTGAGCTTCGTCCCTACAGGGAGGCACTGCGCGCGTGGGTGCGCGCAACAGTGGCCATCGTTTTTTCGATCAGGAGCGAGCGTGATTATTTCCAGCCAGTTAACCAGGTTGAGCCTGGCGGGTGTGACTCTGGGGTTGAGCCTGGGGCTGAGCCTTGCCGCGAGCGCAAGCGATGCGTCTGCGCCCACGAGCGCGGACATCCGCCGAACCAGTTTCGGCGTGCCGCACATCCGCGCCGACAGCGAGCGCGGGCTGGGCTACGGCATCGGCTATGCCTACGCCCAGGACAACCTGTGCCTGCTGGCGAACGAGATCACTACGGTGAACGGCGAGCGTTCGCGCTATTTCGGACCGGATCAGTTTACTGTCGAGGCGCGTGAGAACCTGGTCAGCGATCTGTTCTTCACCTGGCTCAACACCCCGCAAGCCGTCGCCGGTTTCTGGCAGGCCCAGACTCCACCGGTGCGTGAGTTGATTGAAGGCTATGTGGCGGGGTTCAACCGTTCCCTGAGCGAGCGTCGTGCCCAGGGTCTGCCGCAACAGTGCCAGGGCGATTGGGTGCGGGACATCACCCCGTCGGATCTGGTCAAGCTGACCCGGCGCCTGTTGGTCGAAGGGGGCGTCGGCCAGTTCGCCGAAGCCCTGGCCGGTGCCACGCCGCCCCAGGCCGTGGCCCGGGCGTCGAACGCCCAGGCAGCGTTCCAGGTGGCCGCCACGCGCATGCAACGGTTTGCCCTGGACCGTGGCAGCAACGCGGTCGCGATCGGCAGCGAACGTTCCTTTAACGGACGCGGCATGTTGCTGGCCAACCCGCACTTCCCGTGGGTGGGCGGCATGCGTTTTTATCAGATGCACCTGACCATTCCCGGCAAGCTGGACGTGATGGGCGCGGCGTTGCCCGGCCTGCCGCTGATCAACATCGGTTTCAATCAACATCTGGCCTGGACCCACACCGTGGATGCGTCCAGGCATTTCACGCTGTACCGCCTGCAACTCGACCCCAAGGATTCGACCCGTTACCTGCTCGACGGCCAGTCCTTGCCGATGGACAAGCAGACCGTGACTGTCAACGTCAGGCAGGCGGACGGGCAGGTCCAGGCGATTTCCCGTGTGGTCTACAGCTCGAAGTTCGGTCCGGTGGTGCAATGGCCGGGAAAACTCGATTGGGATCATCAGTACGCCTTCAGCCTGCGCGACGCCAACCTGGATAACGATCGCGTCCTGCAGCAGTGGTACGCGATGAACCGTGCCGACAACCTCAAGGATTTCCAGGCCTCGGTGCACAAGATCCAGGGCATTCCGTGGGTCAACACCCTGGCGGCGGACGATCAGGGGCAGACGCTGTACATGAACCTCTCGGTGGTGCCCAACGTCAGCGTCGACAAGCTGGCGCAGTGCAGCGATCCGCGAATCGGCCTGCAGATGATCATTCTTGACGGTTCCAACAGCGCCTGTGCCTGGGACATCGATCCGCAGGCGCCACAACAGGGCATCTATGCAGCGGACAAGTTGCCGCAATTGCTGCGCAAGGATTTTGTCCAGCACTCCAACGATTCGGCGTGGATGGCCAATCCGGCGCAACCGCTGACCGGCTATTCGCCGCTGATCAGCCAGGATGGCCAGCCTCTGGGCCTGCGTTCACGCTTTGCCCTGGACCGTTTGAGTACGCTGACCGAGGCCGGCAAGGTCGCGGTGGCGGACTTGCAGCACATGGTCATGGATGATCAGGTCTATCAGGCGGCTCAAGTGATGCCGGACCTGCTGCAATTCTGCGCGGCGGATCTCGGTGCCGATGCCAAAACCCTTGCGCCACTGTGCGCCAGCCTCAAGGCCTGGGACCGCAAGGCCAATCTGGGCAGCGGTCTGGGCTTTGTGCACTTCCAGAATGTCATGGAGGCATTGGAGCCGGTAGCGGACGTATGGCGCGTGGCGTTCGATCCGCAGGACCCGCAACATACCCCGAGTGGACTCGCCGTCGATCACCCGCCAGTGGCCAAGGCGCTACGCACAGCGATGCTGGCTTCGGCTGAGCAGGTCAAGGCGTCAGGCCTCAAGCCGGACGCTCGCTGGGGCGACATCCAGGTGGTCAGCAGCGGCGGGCAACAGACGCCGATCCATGGCGGGCCGGGTACGCTGGGGGTCTACAACGCGATCCAGAGCGTGCCGCGCAGCGACGGCAAGCGCGAGGTGGTCAGCGGCACGAGTTACCTGCAAGTGGTGACCTTCGACGAAAACGGACCACAAGCCAAGGGGCTGCTGGCGTTCTCGTTGTCGAGTGACCCTGCTTCGAAATTTTCACGGGATCAGACCCAGGCCTTTTCGCAGAAGCAATGGAGCGTGCTGCCCTTCACCGAGCAGCAGATCACGTCCGATCCGCAGTATCAGGTACAGACGATCCGCCAGCAGGATGCCAAGGTCGCTGCGCATTGAGGTAGTGGGGTTTTACTGGAACGCTGAAGGCCGTACCCCGCAAGGGTGGCGGCCTTTTCAGCTTTTCGGGGTCTTTTGCGGGATCGCGTTGACCACCAGATTGCCGTTGTCATTGCGGGTCAGGTAGACCGGCAGGACTCGCGGCAGGGACTTCACCAGGCCGTTGATCTCTTTGATGTTGTAGATGCCGCCGATATGGATCGAACCGGTGCTGTTGTCGGCGACCATCAACGGTTTGTCCAGGTAGCGATTGATCAATGGCAGGGCATCGCTCAGTGCCAGATCGTCGAGCACCAGCTTGCCCTGGCGCCAGGCCAGCGAACTGTCATTGTCATAGGTCTGGCTGATGCGGGGAGTGAAGTCGCCGCGGCGATAACTGGCCTGCATCGCCGGGTCGAGGCGCAAACCGTCGCCGGGCAGGTCGGTGTTGCTGCTGACCAGTACCGAACCCTCGATCAGATTGACCTTGACCTGGTCTTCATACATCCAGACGTTGAATTGGGTGCCGGTCACGCGAACCTGGCCTTCGGCGGCCTTGACCACAAAAGGGTGACGGGTGTCATGGCTGACCCGGAAGAACGCTTCGCCTTTTTTCAGCGTGACTTGCCGCTGATCCTTGTAGTTGCTGTACGTCAGCTCGCTGCCCAGGTTCAGTTCCACCTGGCTGCCATCTTTCAAGGTGACCGTACGAACATTGTCGGTGGCTTCGAAGTGCTGGTACGCGTTCGGTACCCAACCCAGGTGCCAGCCGCCATAACCGGCCAGCGGCAGTGCCAGGGCACAGACTGCCGCGGCAATGGCCAGGCGGCGCCAAGGGGTTTCGGGTTGGGGGCGAACCAGCGGCAGGACGGGCGCGGGGCGGGGCAGGTCGCCGGCGACATCCCATATTTCCAGCATCGCTTCGTACTCGAAGGCATGGAGCGGATGCGCATTACGCCATTGTTCGAACGCCTGGCGCTCTTGCTCTGTGCAGTCATTGGCGTGCAGACGCATGCACCAATGCGCAGCGGCATCGGTGATGGCGTCGTATTCGGCTTCCGAGAGCGTGTGTTCAGTCATTGGCTCATCCTGATTTCGTGCATTCTAACCTTGGGGGCAGCCTGCGAGAACATCAGTCATGGCATTTAACTATCAATGTGTAACTTTTTTTCAACGCTCCGCCTCTGGATAGCCTGTTGTCGGCTTGCAGTATCCATTAAGGCGCGTGAAAAAAAGATCAAAATAATCATCACAGTGCCATCGCGGCCGATGTGCTGCGCAGATCCGGGAGGACCTGCGCCCTGTGATTGGCGGATCAGTTTCCGGTGGCCGATGTGACCGGCACCGGGTCCAGTTGCCGGCCCATTTCGCAGATCAGGAACGCGAGCGAATCGGCATTGTGCAAAATGACGTCCGTCCTGAAGTTCGCATTTTGCCCGTCCAGGAATGCATCCCTTGCCGTCTCCATGGTCGTGCTGCCCGTCAACCTCAGAATGGCCTTGCCGACGTGATAGGCCGTCGGGATTGAATCCAGGCTGATCCACGATTGCAGGTTGCTGTTCCAACGCGCAAACAGTTCCTCCTTCGGCGTGTCCAGCGACAAGGCTTCTCGCTGGAAGTCCAGTTGGGTCTGTTTCATGGCGGCACCGTAGGCCGTGATCGGCGCTACCAGATCGCTGAAGGGGCGCCGGTATTCAAGGGATGCAATGTCCACGGCCGCGGAAAACAGGTGAGCGAACTCGTGAATCAACGTGGCGGCCTGGCTGTGGCCGTCGACGTTGAAGGGCTCTGTCAGACAGGATTTGTACCAGTCGAGCTGTTGATCGAAGAACCTTTCGGTGAAATGCACGTGGCGCTGTTGATCCTTGTCCAGGACAAACGCAATGAGGTTGTCCTGCGGGTCCCGGTTTGAACCCACGATAAAACGATGGGAGTTCATCCAGTCTTCATCGGGGTCGACCAGCGCGTTGCAGATGGGGAGGATGGCGTCCTTGATCTTGTCGAGCAGCGCTGCGTTGACCTGGCCCACACCAAAGAAACCTTTGAGGAAGGTGTCCAGCCGGGTACCGGGGACGAATCTGCGCAGTTGCGCCATGTTGTGCAAACTGTTGAACGCGTAATAGCGCGCCATGTCGATGGCCTGCACGATCATTCGGGCTTTTTCGGGATGTCTGGCGCGAATCTCTTCCATCCCCCGAGCCTCGATGTTCAGCACCTCCCTGGCGACATGGGCATAGGCCAACTGGTTGTGCATTTTCGACATGGCCTTGCCGAAGTGCACCGTATGGATGTCCGGGTCGATCACCAGTCGCTTGTCTGGCGCAGTCAGCAATACCGGGCCTTGTTCCTGGTCCTTGATCATTCGCCAGGCCGGCCCGGTCTTGTCTACGCCGTACACCTTGCCGGCGATGGGGGCGTAGGTTTTTTTGCTCGCCGCATCGAGGTAGGTGCCGTCAGCGCTGTTTTTCGTCAGGTTCTTGAGTTCGACCATGGTTTCGAACGGTTGCAGCCGCGTGCGCAGCGGTGCCGTCGAATCGATCTCGGACCACTTTGCAGCGATGGTCGGTGTGGCAACCGGTGTGGCAAGGGTTTGCTGGGTTGCCTGGGCCGTGTCGGTCCATCCTTCGAGCGACAGCCTGCCCAATGAGATGAGTTGCGCCGCACCGGCGATGAATTCCTCCAGCGCAACTTTCCAGTGATGATCCTGCAGGGCTTGCGCCGAATTGAGGGCGTCCTTGTAGGCGTTCCAGAGAAACTGCACATAAGCGAGTTTGCCCGGCAACAGGCCGAGGATGCGCTGGATGCCGGCGCCGAACAGGTGTTTGACGGCCTCCCAGTCCGTTTGGCTTGCGGCGTGTGACTGGCTGCCAAGCATCTGCGACAACAGACGGGTGTTGTCGTGGTACAGCTGGGTGAGCAAGTTGCCGTCGATGGGGTTGGACGCGAGGGTGATCTCACTCAATTGCCCAACGGTGGAGCTGAACAGGTTGCGGAAGGCGGACTGCTCGCTGTCCGGCAGGCGTCGCAGCAATAGATCCTGCAAGGGCCCCGGGGTGTTCAGCGCCGAGACAAGGCTGGCCTCCGTGGCGAATTCGATAAAAGGCGAGCCGCCAGGGTGGTAAGGGGCATAGAGGATCTGCGGCCCGGCCTTTGCGTTGCCGGGGCTCACCAGGTACAGGCCCAACGCTTTGACCGCAGCGGCGCCGGTGGTCTTGATAAGCTCCAGTGGCCGGGCAATCGCCTGTGCTCCCTGCACGGCTGCCCGGGCCGTGGCATCCGGCATGTCCAGCACCTGTCGCAGCAAATCGAACGCGCTGCCGGATAGCCTCTGCAACAGCTTCAGTTGGTGGGCGTGTTGCAGCAGTTGCCAGGGCAGTTGTTTGACGAAGCGCTGCATCCGGTTTTCGGCGTCGGCCGTTGCACCGGACAACGTCTGCGTTACCTGCGCTGCGTAGCTTTGCACAATGTTCAGTGACTGCAGCAGTTGACGGACCGCGGCCTGGTCCAGCCCCTCGGGCAGCGCCTGGGTGGTTGTCGAGGAAACCTGGAATCCGGAGCCTTGCGCGACGCTGACATGGTTCAGGGCGAACTCGGTAAGGCTGCGGGCGGGACCGGTCAGGTTGAGGTTGGGGATGATTTGAATATTGTCGGGGTCCAGCGTAATGGCAGGGAAGCGATTGCCGAGCAACGTCGTCAGCCGTCCATGCACATACGACCTGAGGGGGGGGATCCCGTGCAAGTAGTCTTTGTCCTCCTCGACGCTGTTGCGGTATTGCTCCAGCAGTTCAACGTGCAGCCGCTGATCTTCAAGCGGGGCCATTCCAAGCCATGTGGGCAGTGACTGTTGCAGGATGATCGCCCGGGCGATCGAGGTGGCTCTGCGCATATGGGTGTTGATCCCGGCGGTGGCCAGCGCTTTCAGCGCCTTTTTCTGCTTCGTGTCGTTCAGTTCCTGGCGGCGTACGTGTTCGCAACGAGCCAGAAAGTGATCGATGGAGGATTGTGCGACCTGCTTCAGTACTGACCCTTCGATCAGCCGCAGCGCACCCAGTGAGTAGCGTTGGTGGAAGACGCGTTGGCTCGGGGTGAGGTTTTCCAGTAGTGCCATGCGTTGTTGCGGGTCGAGCAGGCGCCGGTTCAGTTCCTGCCTGGCACGGCTGATGTTGTCAAACACCTCCAGCCCCTCGGCGGGCGTCCACAGGATGGTCCGGCCGGAATGCGAGGGATCGAGTCCGCCGCGCTCGGTCAGGAGCAGGCAATGGGCGAGCGGCAGGACATCCCGCAGACCGGAGCGCTCAAGGGTCAGTGAATAGGCATCGGGCCGGAACCCCTTCAAGGAGCGACGGTTACCTCTTTCGGCCTGATCCGGGTTGAACACCGTATCGACGATGGCGCGGTCCGCATCCGTCAATGTCGCACTGAGTGTGCGCAGGCTTGCCTCGCCGCGGATGCCGACGGAAAGCGCATGGGCCAGACGCGACCGCAGGTTTTCCAGGTAGACCCGCTGCAACGCCAGTGAAGCGATCGGTTGTGCGGCGACGTCGGCGCTGATCAGCGTTTCGATGTCACTGAAGCTCTTGACGAACGCTGCCGCCGTATCGGCCAGCACCATGGACGGATGCTGGTCGCCGGACAACACCGGCCGCGTGCTCCAGCGTCCGTCAGTCTCCAACTTCAGCAGCCGCTCGTTGATCATCGAACGGATATCCAGCGCCTTGTCGAACAGGGCTTGGATGTCTACGGTGCCGTCACTGTGGCGGAACACTTGCAGGCTGTATTCCGCGTTCTGCAGTTGCTTGGTGACGATGGCGTCGAAGAGCTTGCTGAAGATCGCGCCGGAGATCGCTTCCCCGGTCACATTCGGCCGGTCAAAACCAATGAATCGCTGGCGTTCGTCCAGGCTCAGCAGGCCATAGAGCTCATCCTCGTGACCGGCCGCGCCGAACTTGCTCTGCACGGTATCGCGCAAGTCCTGATAGTCCTTGAGCACCTGCAAACCTTCGGTGGGCGTGTAGAGAAACGCATGACTGGCGCTGACCATCAGTGAACCGGCCAACTCAACATAGTTGGCCTGGTACTCCCACAGGCGCACGGTTTCGACCGTCATCGATGTGTTCGTCCGGCTGGCCGTCGAGATCAACGCGTGCAGATCCTGGCTTTGCTCCGGGGTGATGATCCCGGCTTCGCGCTTGAGCAGCAATTGCACCCGCGCCTGATCGGCGATGGCCCGGCTGAAGAGTGCGCGACGCGAAGCGCCATTGGCACTCGCCGCGTCCCAGTAGCGTTCGAGCTGCCCGATCAGCAGGCTGACCAGTTTGCGCGAGACAGTCGTGACCGCCGTTTCCCAGAGCGCTTGGTCAGCGTTTGCCGGGGACTTTTTCGGGTGGGAAAATTCATGGGCCTGCCCGGAGGGCCAACGCTGATGGCGATAGTGCAGGAGCACGGCGTCACTCAGCGACAGGGAATTGACCCAAGGTCGCGCCGCACGACTTGCGTCCTCGTTCCCTGCAGTCGCGGCCAGATAGAAATTCACCCGGGTCTGGCTCTGATCCACGCCGGGAAAAGACGCCGTCAGTTGTTCAGCCAGCAAAGCATCGAGCAGCGACGTCAGGGACGGTAGCACCTTGAGTTCATCGAGCAGGGCCTGGTCGTTGAGTTGCTGATGGCGGGAGAGGGTGGTGCGCTGGTCCTCGAACACGTCACCTTCAATGGTCTGATACTCCAGCCCGATATCGTCGGAAGCCACCACCGTCTTGCGTTGTGACAGCGCCATGAAGGCCAGCAGTTCATCGTCTTCGTTGACGGCTCTGAGTCGTGCCGCCAGATGTTCGGTCAGGACCGAGCGGCTGGTGAACTTCTGTATACCGGCGTAGGGGGTGTAGAGAATCACGCCGTTGTCATCCGGCGTCGCGGTCAGCAAAAAACTGCCAGCCAGCGCCACGGGTTCCTGGCCAGGGATCTTCAGAAGGATTTTTTTCGCCAGCATGGGCGGCGTCTGCTCATCGCGCAGGGCCTGGCTGGCCAGTTCGATATGGCGGAACCATTCGAAATCCTTTTGCGCCAGCCCGTGGGTTTGGCCCAGTTCTCGCCAGAGTCCGGGCATCGTCAGTGCTTCGGGGAAAAACAGCGGAGTTATTGGTGTAGACATCGTCGAGTCTCGTTCAAGGGGCCACTCAAGGGCGCCTGTGGGTTGAGCATCGAGACTAAAAGCCGGTGCGTTGATGCCGGTGGTAAATAGATAACGCACGGGGCGTGGGCATTGGTGACACGGATATACCTCATCGCCCCCTGAGCGAAAGGTTGACAGGTCGCTCGTCGCGCGTTGTTAATCGGCGGGTCTTTGTACGCTGTTGTTCCCTCCAATAATCATTCTGGAGCTTCAGATGTCTGCGCCACACGATCACGCCTCTACTGCCGTCTCGTCACACCTGTCACTCGAAGCGCTGAGCGCTTTGCTGGAAAAGATTTTTCTGCGTCATGGCACCTCCGCCGAGGTTGCCAGGGTGCTGGCGCAAAACTGCGCCGGTGCCG
This sequence comes from Pseudomonas sp. GW456-E7, assembly GCF_059424105.1. Classification (NCBI taxonomy): domain Bacteria; kingdom Pseudomonadati; phylum Pseudomonadota; class Gammaproteobacteria; order Pseudomonadales; family Pseudomonadaceae; genus Pseudomonas; species Pseudomonas sp. GW456-E7. Next base: position 73,859 of record NZ_JBWKZB010000010.1, read on the forward strand.
AGCGCGATGGCGCCCACAGTCATGGGGTATTCCGGATCCCGGGTTATGTTTCGACGCTGCAAAGCGGCTGGGTCAATGGGCAGGCCGTTCCGGTGGTCGAAGATGTGGCTTCGGGGTTTGTGCGGGTCGATGCCGATAACGGTTTTGCGCAACCGGCCCTGGCAGCTGCACGCGAGTTACTGGTGCAGAAGGCCCGAAGTGCCGGTATTGCAGTGCTGGCGATCCGTAATTCGCACCATTTCGCGGCCTTGTGGCCGGATGTCGAACCCTTCGCGTATGAAGGGCTGGTAGCGTTGAGCGTGGTCAACAGCATGACCTGCGTGGTGCCCCACGGCGCCGACCGACCGCTGTTCGGTACCAATCCGATTGCCTTCGCCGCGCCGCGGGCTGACGGCGAACCGATTGTCTTCGACCTCGCCACCAGTGCCATTGCCCATGGCGACGTGCAAATTGCCGCACGCCAGGGCGAACGCTTGCCGCAAGGGATGGGCGTGGACAGCCTCGGCCAGCCGACGACCGACCCGAAAGCGATTCTTGAGGGCGGCGCATTGCTGCCTTTTGGCGGACACAAGGGCTCGGCGTTGTCGATGATGGTCGAGTTGCTCGCGGCGGCACTGACCGGCGGCAATTTTTCCTTCGAGTTCGACTGGAACAACCACCCAGGCGCCAAGACGCCCTGGACGGGCCAATTGCTGATCGTGATTGATCCGGACAAAGCGGCGGGGCAGAGTTTTGCCGAGCGCAGCCAGGAACTGGTGCGGCAAATGCACGGTGTCGGCCTGAAGCGTTTGCCGGGTGACCGGCGTCATCATCAGCGCGCCAGGTCGCTGGCCAATGGCATTGAACTGGATGCCCGGACGCTGGCGAACCTGCGGGAGCTGGCGGGGGAGTGATCCTCTCGGCAGGTGCGATAGAACTTGTGGGAGCGGGCTTGCTCGCGAAAGCGTCGTGTCAGCCAATATCCAAGTTGCTGACACACCGCCTTCGCGAGCAAGCCCGCTCCCACACAGGGTTCAGTGTTTGCCAGTGTTCAGCGACGCCCCAGCAATAACCCCACCACCAGGCCAAACCCGGCGGAAATCGCCACGGTTTGCCATGGATGCCCGCCGATATAGGTTTCGGTGGCCTCGACCGCGGGCAGGGTGCGGTTGCGCACGCTGGTCACCGAATCCCTGGCCTGCTGGAGTTTCAGGGCGATTTGCCCGCGAAGGGTATCCGCTTCTTCCCCGACCAGTGAGGCGCTGCTTTTCAGCAGTTTTTCCGACTCTTCGATCAACGATTGAAGTTCGCTGAACGCTTGATCCTTGATTTGATCTTCGGCAGCTTGCGCGGCGGTTTTGCGGGCCATTGAAGTACTCCTTGCGGGTAAGTGGACAGTGAACAATGGAGTCTGCGGTCGTCGGAAAAGTTGCAGCTAAATTGCCCGGGAAGGTCATCTCGCTGAAAAACCGACGCAGGACATTTCGCCCTACAGTGTAAGATGTCGCCAATTTTACGCAGCAGGAAATTCCCATGAGCTTCAATCTGGCCGACAAACCCCTCGCCGAGCGCGCTGCGCTTGAAGACGAGAAATCCCGTCTGTTCGAACTCTGGCAAAACAACCTGGGCAAAGCCAAGGGCGAGGCCGCACGGTTGTTTGGTGAACGGGCCAAGCGCAAAGGCAAGTGGGCCGAATGGGTGCGCGCCGAACTGGACGGCATGTCGCCCCCGGAATACGCCAACATGGTGCGCAGCGAAGTCAATCGCCTGATGGCGGCCAACAAATAACATCGGTTGTCAGGCGAAACTCGCGACAATCGCCTCGCGCACTTTCAACACGACCGGGTCAAGCTGGGTGCTGGTGCGCCAGCCCAGCTCGATCGGGTAGCGCGGCAAGGCCAAAGGGCAGGGCAGCAGGGCCAGGCCGCTGAGCGTCGCGATGCTTCGGGCGGCATGGGCCGGAATGGTCGCCACGGCCTGGCTGCCCTTGAGCAAATGCGGCAGCGCGGCAAAATGCGTGGTCGAGGCGCACACCCGCCGACTCAGGCCCAGCGCCGCCAGTCCTTCATCGGTAATCCCGATAAAACCGCCGGAAGACACCAGGATGTGCTCGCGGGCCACAAACTCCTCAAGACTGATGCTCTGCTGGCCCTCGACCAGGCTCGAAGGGTCCGCCAGGCATAGATAACCACCTTCTCCCAGGACCTGACGGCTGAGCAGCCGCTCGGCAAACCCGCCCGCAGTGATCGCCAGGTCAATGCTGCGTTCCATCAATGCCTGGGCAACGATCTGGCTGTGGGTCTGGCGGAAAATCAGCCGCAACTTCGGCGCGCTCCGGGCGATTTCCTCGATCAGTCGTCGACCGTAGGCAATTTCGAAATCGTCCGACATTCCCACGGTGACCGAGCGCCCTTCGTACTGCTGCGCAGCCGGATCGACCATCGCCAGGCTCTGCCGGCATTTGTTCAGGGCCTCGCTGACCACCGGCTTGAGCTGATTGGCCTTGAGCGAGGGCGCCAGGCCGCGTCCGGTGCGTACGAACAGTTGATCGCCATACACCTCGCGCAACCGGCGCAAGGCCGCGCTGACGGCCGATTGCGTCACGCCCAGACGCAAGGCGGCACGGCTGGCGCTGGACTCTTCGTGCAGCGCTTCGAAGACTTTGAGCAGGTTGAGGTCGATGTTGGTGATATTCATTTGATTCATATCATTCAGCAGTGAATCGGTCTTTATTGATGATCACGTGGCGCCGGAGAATGAGCAACCCCTGATGCGAATGGAGATTTCGTGATGCCCAAATCAATCGTTGCGGCCTTGCAGATCGGCGCCTTGCCCGGTGGCAAGGCCGACACCCTGGAACAGATCCTGTCCTATGAACACACGATCATCGAATCCGGCGCCACGCTGGTGGTGATGCCGGAAGCACTGCTGGGGGGTTATCCCAAAGGCGAGGGCTTTGGTACGCAGCTTGGTTATCGGCTGCCGGAAGGGCGCGAAGCCTTTGCGCGCTATTTTGCCAACGCCATCGACGTGCCCGGCGCGGAAACCGAGGCGCTGGCGGCGCTGTCCGCACGCACCGGGGCGAATCTGGTGATCGGCGTCATCGAACGCGCCGGCAGCACCTTGTACTGCACGGCCTTGTACTTTGATCCGCAGGCCGGGCTGCTGGCCAAACACCGCAAGCTGATGCCCACCGGTACCGAACGGCTGATCTGGGGCAAGGGCGATGGTTCGACGCTGCCGGTGATCGACAGCCAGGTCGGGCGCATCGGTGCGGTGGTGTGCTGGGAAAACATGATGCCGCTGCTGCGCACGGCGATGTACGCCAAAGGCGTGGAGGTGTGGTGCGCGCCGACCGTGGACGAACGGGAGATGTGGCAGGTCAGCATGCGCCACATCGCCCATGAAGGGCGTTGTTTCGTGGTCAGCGCCTGTCAGGTCCAGGACTCTCCCCAGGCCTTGGGCCTGGATATCGCCAACTGGCCGGCGGACCGGCCGTTGATCGCCGGCGGCAGCGTGATCATAGGACCCATGGGCGACATCCTCGCCGGACCGTTACGAGATGGCGCTGGTCTGCTGACCGCGCAGATCGATACTGACGACCTGGTGCGCGCCCGCTACGACTATGACGTGGTCGGTCACTACGCTCGCCCGGATGTGTTCGAGCTGACCGTGGACGAGCGCGCTAAACCGGGGGTGCGCTTCACTTCCTGATGCCCGGGGGCTTTGGCCAAACCAGTCAGACAACTTGATAACTTTGACCATTGCCCGCTACCCCAGGCAGAGCGAGTATTTCCCTGTTGATTACGGTTCCCCCAACCTAATAAGAAACACAAGGGATTCTGGCAATGCGCGATTACTTGTCTGCTACTGATCAGTTCAACTATCAGCACACCGTCGACGCCGCACTCGCAGGCGATCTGACGGCACTCAACGCCTGTGTCGAATGCTGTGACCGGCATGCCTTGCCGGGGCGCATCGCGCTGTTCTGGGAGGGGCGCGACGGCGCCAGTGCGACCTACACCTTCACTGATTTGCAGGACAAGGCCGCGCGTTTCGCCAATTACCTGTTGGCCCAGGGCGTGAAGAAGGGCGACAAGGTCGCCGGCCTGCTGCCACGCAACATCGAATTGCTGATCACCGTGTTTGCCGCCTGGCGCATTGGCGCGGTGTATCAACCGCTGTTCACCGCGTTCGGCCCCAAAGCCATCGAGCACCGCCTGAGCTGCTCTGGCGCCAAAGTGGTGGTGACCGATGGGGTGAACCGGCCGAAACTCGCCGAAGTCGCCGACTGCCCGACCATCGTTACGGTCACCGGCCCCAAAGGGCAGGGCCTGGTGGGTGGCGATTGCAGTTTCTGGGCCGAGCTGTCCAACTATTCCGCCGACTGCGAACCCGTGCTGCTGACCGGGGAAGATCCGTTCCTGCTGATGTTCACCTCGGGCACCACCGGCCCGTCGAAAGCGCTGTCTGTGCCGCTCAAGGCCATCGTTGCATTCCAGAGCTACATCCGCGACGCGGTTGACCTGCGCCCGGAAGACGCCTTCTGGAACGTCGCCGACCCGGGTTGGGCCTACGGCATTTACTACGGTGTCACCGGGCCCCTGTCGATGGGGCATCCGATCACCTTTTACGATGGCCCGTTCACCCTCGAAAGCACCTGCCGGGTGATCAACAAGTACGGAATTACCAACCTCACGGGTTCGCCGACGGCCTACCGTTTGCTGATTGCCGGCGGTGATGAGTTCGCCAGGTCGATCAAGGGCAAGCTGCGCATCGTCAGCAGCGCCGGCGAGCCGCTGAACCCGGAAGTGATCCGCTGGTTCGCCGACAACCTCGACGTGGTCATCCACGACCACTACGGCCAGACCGAGCTGGGCATGGTGCTGTGCAACCACCATGGCCTTGAACACCCGATTCACATGGGCGCCGCCGGTTTTACCTCGCCGGGCCACCGCATTGTGGTCCTCGATGACGAATACAAGGAACTGGGTGTTGGCCAGCCCGGCATCCTGGCCATCGACCGCAGCCAGTCGCCGATGTGCTGGTTCGCCGGCTACGAAGGCGTGCCGACCAAGGCCTTTGTCGGCAACTACTACTTGAGTGGCGACACCGTCGAGTGGAACCCGGACGGCAGCATCAGCTTCGTCGGTCGCAGCGATGACGTGATCACCACCTCCGGCTACCGGGTCGGTCCGTTCGATGTGGAAAGTGCGCTGATCGAACACCCGGCCGTGGTCGAGGCCGCCGTGGTCGGCAAACCCGATCCGGAGCGTACCGAACTGGTCAAGGCGTTCGTCGTGCTCAGCCCGCAATACCGCGCAGAACCTGCGTTGGCCGAAGAGCTGCGCCAGCACGTGCGCAAGCGCCTGGCGGCGCATTCCTACCCCCGTGAAATCGAATTTGTCAGCGAGTTGCCGAAAACCCCAAGCGGCAAATTGCAGCGCTTTATCTTGCGCAACCAGGAAATCGCCAAGGCTCAAGAGGCTGCGGCGAAGTATCTTCCAGCTTGAAAGGGAAACAATGATGCAGATCCAGAACAAGATTTTTATCGTCACCGGCGGTGCTTCCGGCCTCGGTGCAGCCACCGCCGAGGTGCTGGTCGCCGCGGGCGCGAAAGTGATGCTGGTGGACATGAACGCCGAAGCCGTTGCAGCCCAGGCCAAGCGCCTTGGCGCGCATAGCGTGGTGGCGGACATCAGCAACGAAGCGGCGGCCGAAGCGGCCGTGCAGGCGACGGTCGAAGCCTTTGGCGGCCTCAATGGCCTGGTCAATTGCGCCGGCATCGTGCGTGGCGAGAAGATCCTCGGCAAGAACGGTCCGCACTTGCTGTCCAGTTTCAGCCAGGTGATCAATGTCAACCTGATCGGCAGCTTCAACATGCTGCGCCTTGCGGCAGCGGCGATTGCGCAAACCGAAGCGGATGCCGATGGCGAGCGCGGCGTGATCATCAACACCGCGTCTGCCGCGGCATACGACGGTCAGATTGGTCAGGCGGCCTACTCGGCGTCCAAAGGGGCCATCGTCAGCCTGACGTTGCCGGCGGCCCGCGAACTGGCGCGCTTCGGCATCCGCGTGATGACCATCGCCCCGGGCATTTTCGAGACGCCGATGATGGCCGGCATGACCCAGGAAGTTCGCGACTCCCTGGCCGCTGGCGTGCCATTCCCGCCGCGTTTGGGCAAACCGGGCGAGTATGCCGGGCTGGTGAAGCATATTATTGAAAACAGCATGCTCAACGGCGAGGTGATCCGTCTCGACGGTGCCTTGCGCATGGCCGCCAAATAAGGAGGATTTGTCATGACAATGTCCAACGATCCGATTGTAATCGTCAGCGCCGTCCGCACCCCGATGGGTGGATTCCAGGGCGAACTGAAAAGCCTGACCGCACCGCAACTGGGTGCTGCCGCGATCAAAGCCGCCGTTGAACGTGCCGGCGTTGCCAGTGACGGCATCGACGAAGTGCTGTTCGGCTGCGTATTGCCGGCTGGCCTTGGCCAGGCCCCTGCGCGCCAGGCGGCACTGGGTGCCGGGCTGGATAAATCGACCCGCTGCACCACCCTGAACAAGATGTGCGGTTCGGGTATGGAAGCGGCGATCCTGGCCCACGACATGCTGGTAGCCGGCAGTGCCGACGTGGTGGTCGCCGGTGGCATGGAAAGCATGTCCAACGCGCCTTACCTGCTGGACCGCGCCCGTGCCGGCTACCGCATGGGCCATGGCCGGGTGCAGGACTCGATGTTCCTGGACGGCCTCGAAGACGCCTACGACAAGGGCCGCCTGATGGGCACCTTCGCCGAAGACTGCGCCGAAACCAACCGCTTCAGCCGTGAGGCCCAGGACGCGTTCGCCATCGCCTCGACCACCCGCGCGCAACAGGCGATCAAGGACGGTAGCTTCAAGGCCGAAATTGTCCCGCTCACGGTGACAGTCGGCAAAGAGCAAGTGGTGATCAGCAACGACGAGCAGCCGCCAAAAGCCAAACTGGACAAGATCGCTTCGTTGAAACCGGCGTTCCGCGAAGGCGGCACGGTGACGGCGGCCAACTCCAGTTCGATCTCCGACGGTGCGGCGGCATTGGTGCTGATGCGCCAGTCCCAGGCACAGAAACAAGGCCTGAAGCCGTTGGCGGTGATCCATGGCCACGCCGCGTTCGCCGACACCCCGGGGCTGTTCCCGGTGGCGCCGATTGGCGCGATCAAGAAATTGATGAAGAAAACCGGTTGGTCGCTCAATGACGTCGATCTGGTGGAAGTCAACGAAGCCTTCGCCGTGGTCGGCATGGCCGCGATGACTCACCTGGAAATCCCCCACGAGAAACTCAACGTGCACGGCGGTGCTTGCGCCTTGGGTCACCCGATCGGGGCGTCCGGTGCGCGGATTCTCGTGACCTTGCTGTCGGCCCTGCGCCAGAAAGGCCTGAAGCGCGGCGTCGCGGCGATCTGCATCGGTGGCGGTGAAGCAACGGCGATGGCCGTGGAATGCCTGTATTAAGACCAACACCAATCCCTGTGGGAGCGAGCTTGCTCGCGATAGCGGTGGGTCAGATAGCAATAGTGTTGACTGACACAGCCTCATCGCGAGCAAGCTCGCTCCCACAGGGTTCTGCGTCGTAACCAGATTCAAGGATTCACCATGATCCCCAATGACGACCAACAACAAATCCGTGACATGGCCCGGGACTTTGCCCAGGAACGGCTCAAACCCTTCGCTGCTGAATGGGACCGCGAACACCGCTTCCCCAAGGAAGCCATCGGCGAGATGGCCGGGCTGGGTTTCTTCGGCATGCTGGTGCCGGAGCAGTGGGGCGGATGCGACACCGGTTACCTGGCCTACGCCATGGCGCTGGAAGAGATCGCCGCCGGCGATGGCGCCTGTTCGACCATCATGAGCGTGCACAACTCCGTGGGGTGTGTGCCGATTCTCCATTACGGCAACGACGAGCAGAAGGAACGCTTCCTCAAGCCGTTGGCCAGCGGCGCGATGCTCGGCGCTTTCGCCCTGACCGAGCCCCAGGCGGGTTCCGACGCCAGCGGCCTGAAAACCCGTGCGCGCCTGGAAGGCGACCACTACGTGCTCAACGGCTGCAAGCAGTTCATCACCTCCGGGCAGAATGCCGGGATAGTAATTGTGTTTGCGGTGACCGATCCGAACGCCGGCAAGCGTGGCATCAGCGCGTTTATCGTACCGACCGATTCGCCGGGCTATAAAGTCGCGCGGGTCGAGGACAAACTCGGCCAGCACGCGTCCGACACCTGCCAGATCCTCTTCGAAGACGTGAAAGTGCCGGTGGCCAACCGTTTGGGCGAGGAGGGCGAAGGCTACAGGATTGCCCTGGCCAACCTGGAAGGTGGTCGCGTCGGCATCGCCTCGCAATCGGTGGGCATGGCCCGCGCCGCGTTTGAAGCGGCCCGTGATTATGCCCGTGAGCGCGAGAGCTTCGGCAAGCCGATCATCGAGCATCAGGCCGTGGCGTTCCGCCTGGCGGACATGGCCACCCAGATCGCCGTGGCGCGGCAAATGGTGCACTACGCCGCCGCCCTGCGCGACAGTGGCAAGCCGGCCCTGGTCGAGGCGTCGATGGCCAAGTTGTTCGCCTCCGAAATGGCCGAGAAGGTATGCTCTTCGGCGCTGCAAACCCTCGGCGGATATGGTTACCTCAACGACTTCCCGCTGGAGCGGATCTACCGCGACGTGCGGGTGTGCCAGATCTACGAAGGCACCAGCGACATTCAGCGCATGGTCATCTCGCGCAACCTATAAAAAAGCAGGCCCTCTGTAGGAGCTGCCGCAGGCTGCGATCTTTTGACGTTGATTTTAAAGATCAAAAGATCGCAGTCTGCGGTAGCTCCTGCAAGGGATCTGGTCTTATGTGAAACAGGAGTTGTTTATGAGCTACGAAACGATTTTGCTGGAAACCCACGGCCGCGTTGGCCTGATCACCCTCAACCGTCCTCAGGCGTTGAACGCGTTGAACGCGCAGATCGTCAGCGAACTGAACCAGGCCCTCGATGGTTTCGAGGCGGATGCGAACATCGGCTGTATCGTCCTGACCGGTTCGAAAAAGGCGTTTGCCGCGGGTGCCGACATCAAGGAAATGGCCGAGCTGACCTACCCGCAGATCTACCTCGACGACCTGTTCAGCGATAGCGACCGCGTCGCCAACCGCCGCAAGCCGATCATCGCGGCGGTCAATGGTTTTGCCCTGGGCGGCGGCTGTGAGCTGGCGCTGATGTGCGACTTCATCCTGGCTGGCGACAACGCCAGATTCGGCCAGCCGGAAATCAACCTGGGCGTGTTGCCGGGCATGGGCGGTACCCAACGCCTGACCCGCGCCGTGGGCAAGGCCAAGGCCATGGAAATGTGCCTGAGCGGGCGTTTGATCGATGCCGTGGAAGCGGAGCGTTGCGGCATCGTGGCGCGGATCGTGCCAAGCGATGAGCTGCTGGATGAAGCGCTGAAAGTCGCGGCGTTGATCGCCAAAAAGTCGCTGCCGATTGCGATGATGGTCAAGGAAAGCGTCAACCGTGCCTTTGAAGTGAGCCTGGCCGAAGGCGTGCGCTTTGAGCGTCGGGTGTTCCATGCGGCGTTTGCGACGCAGGATCAGAAGGAAGGCATGGCGGCGTTCATTGCCAAGCGTGAAGCGGAGTTCGTCGGTAAGTAATGCGGCGTATTTGCTGACGCTATCGCTGGCAAGCCAGCTCCCACAGGGTCCGGGGTGTACACAACATGTGTGAACAACCGCAAACATTGTGGGAGCTGGCTTGCCAGCGATGCCTTTAAGGCTTCAAACCAGTTTACAGCCAAAAGATCGCAGCCTTCGGCAGCTCCTACAGGGCTTTGTGTAGGAGCTGCCGAAGGCTGCGATCTTTTGCTTTTAAACCAGGTAGTTCTTCAGTTCACGGGCAATCACCATCCGCTGAATCTCGCTCGAACCTTCGTAGATCTGCGTGATCCGCGCATCCCGGTAGTACTTCTCCACCGGATAGTCTTCCAGATACCCGTACCCGCCATGAATCTGAATCGCGGACGAGCAGACCTTTTCCGCCATTTCCGACGCAAACAGCTTGGCCTGTGACGCCTCCGACAGGCAGGGCTTGCCGGCCGTGCGCAGGCGCGCAGCGTGCAGAATCATCAACCGTGCGGCGTTCAGTTGCATGTGCATGTCGGCCAGCAGGTTGGCGATGCTCTGGTGTTCATTGATCGTCTTGCCAAACTGCACCCGGTCACGGGAATAGGCCAGCGCCGCCTCGAACGCCGCGCGGGCGATGCCCAGCGCCTGGGCGGCGATGCCGATACGGCCGCCTTCGAGGTTGGACAGGGCGATGGCCAGGCCTTTGCCGCGTTCACCCAGCAGATTGGCTTCGGGGATGGTGCAGTTGTTCAGGGTGACGGCGCAAGTGTCGGACGCGCGGATACCCATTTTGTGTTCAGTGCGGTCAACGATAAAGCCGGCGGTATCGGTCGGCACCAGGAACGCCGAGATGCCGCGTTTGCCCAGGTCCGGATCGGTCACGGCAAATACAATCGCCAGCTTCGCGCGCTTGCCGTTGCTGACGAATTGCTTGGCGCCGTTGATCACCCACTGGCCGTCGCGCAGTTCGGCGCGGGTGCGCAGGTTGTGCGCTTCGGAACCGGCCTGGGGTTCGGTCAGGCAGAAGCAGCCGATGACCTTTCCGCTGGCCAGGTCCGCCAGCCAGGTCTGTTTCTGTTCTTCGCTGCCGTAGTTGAGCACCGGCCCGCAGCCCACGGAGTTGTGGATGCTCATGAAGGCGCCGGTCGCACCGTCGCCGGCGGAAATCTCTTCTACCGCCAGCGCATAGGCCACGTAGTCGACATAGGTGCCGCCCCATTCCTCGGGGACCACCATGCCCAGCAGGCCCAGCTCACCCATCTTCGCCACCAGGCCGTCATCGATCCAGCCGGCCTTTTCCCAGGCCTGGGCGTGGGGCGCGATTTCGCCACGGGCAAAATCCCGGGCCATGTCGCGGATCATCACTTGCTCTTCACTCAATTCGATATCGTGCATGGCTCAGCCCTCGTTCCGGTCAAACCCGCTGAAGAAGCTCGCCACGTGTTCGGCGTCCAGCGCCTGAAGAGTGGGCGGGTTCCAGCGTGGTGTCTTGTCTTTGTCGATCAGCAAGGCGCGCACGCCTTCGATCAGGTCGCCGCGCTCGAACCACTGGCGGTCCAGGTGCAGCTCAAGGGCGAAACATTGTTCAAGGGGCAGCTCGCGTCCGCGACGGAGCATTTCCAGGGTGACGCCCATGGCCAGCGGCGAGCGGGTTTCCAGCAGGTCGGCGGTGCTGACGGCCCACTCATGGCTGTCGGCGACCGTGACCTGGCGCAGTTGCTCCACAATACTCGGCACGTCGGGTTGGGCGAAGAAGTGGTCGATGGCCGGACGCAACACACTCAACGGCGCGTCTGGCAGTTGCTGCACGGCGAGCGTTGCCAGCAGGCCTTGCAGGTCCTTGAGCGGCGTGTCGTGCCATTCGAGCTGGTCGAGTTTTTCGTCCAGTGTGCCCAGCCTGGCGCTTTCGAGGTACCAGTCGGCCAGGCCGCAATACAGCGCATCGGCGGCGCGAATCTGCACGCCGCTGACGCCCAGGTAAATTCCCAGCTCACCGGGAATGCGTGGCAGGAAGTAACTGCCGCCGACGTCCGGGAAATAGCCGATGCCGACTTCCGGCATCGCCAGACGGCTTTTTTCGGTGACCACGCGCAAGTCTGCGCCTTGCACCAGGCCCATGCCGCCGCCGAGGACAAAACCGTCCATCAGCGCCAGCACCGGTTTGCGGTAATGGTGGATCGCGAGGTCGAGGGCGTATTCCTCGACGAAGAAATCTTCGTGCAGGGTGTCGCCGCTTTTGAAGCTGTCATGCAGCGAACGAATGTCGCCGCCGGCGCAGAAGGCTTTTTCGCCGGCACCGCGCAGGACCACCGCATGCACGTGCGGGTCGTGGGCCCAGGCGTCGAGCTGGCGGTGCAGGTTGCGCACCATGTCCAGGGTCAGGGCATTGAGGCCGGCGGGGCGGTTGAGGGTCAGGTGACCGATGTGGTTGCGAACCTCGGCCAGCACTTCGTTTTGCATGGCATCCATGGACAGCGTCCCCTTCGATGTAACCTGAGCAGTCATCACTAACTCCCTGCTTTTATTGTTCTTTATCGAGATGCTCGCGCGCGAGCGATGGCGGATCGTATCAGTGCAAATTTGCCTTGTACAAGCCGGATAAGTGCAGGTTATCTGTGCATTTTTGCATGTAGATGTCCGGCATTGTTACAGCGTAGACCACGGCGGATTCAGGCAAACGCCGCGAGCAGATCCTCTTCGAAGGCCTTCTGCGCATCCCCGGCCACCTGTGCCCGGTGCCGGGCCAGGTGAAACGCGACGTCGAAACTCATGTCGCTGCGCCGCACCGACCGCAGTAATCCCTTGTCTTCCCAGGTGCGGGCGAAGTGGCTGGGCAGATAACCGATATGCTTGCCGGACAGGATGAAGGCGAGGGTGCCTTCGACCTGTTCCGAACGTGCCGAACACCGCTCGCCCTGAAAGGGCTCGTCACTGCGCAGGAAACGGTAGGGGTGACCGACCCGGTCGCTGGCCTGCAAGTCGTGATCGTCCGGGTTCAAGTGGGTGAACAGCGGATGGCCGGGGGCGCAATACAGGTGCTGGGTTTCAATGAACAGTTCGCGGTAGTCAAACGCGCTTTGCACCTGCGAGAAATAGCCGATGGCCAGGTCCAGCCGCTGTTGCAGCAGCAAGCGCTCCATCTCGCCGGGCATGGCGCTGATCAGCTCGATGCGCACCGATTCGTCCCGTTCACGAAAACGCCGGATTGCCTCGGCCACCCGCTGCAGCACCGATTGATCCAGCGCCTCGGACAGGCCCAGGCGCACTTCGCCGATCAAGCGCCCGGCGACGCCATTGGACTGATGGCGGAAGGCTTCGATGGACTCGAACAGTCCACGGGTGGCGCTGAGGAGTTGTTCGCCCTTGGGCGTGATCCTGAACCCGCCTTTACCGCGACTGCACAGCCGATAGCCGAGGCGGGTTTCCAGCTTGGCCATTTGCTGGCTGATGCTCGACTGGCTCAACCCCAGTTGGCCCTGGGCGGCGCTGAAACCGCCGCACTCCACCACGCTGACAAACAGACGCAACAGGTGCAGATCCAGATCATGCAGTTGGCCGAGCATCAAACATTACTCCGTCATAAAGTCAGGTTAATTAACTTGATATTTCACCAATGTATCCGACGAAGCATCCTGCAACCACTTCCTCTGGTCAGGTGTTCGTCATGGCTCCCATGTTCAAGCTGTGTTTACCCGCGTTATTCCTTGCCATGGCCGCATCGGCCCAGGCCGAGGACAAGGTGGTCAATCTGTACAGTTGGGCCGGTTACGTCGCCCCCGAAACCCTGCAGCGGTTCGAGCAGGAAACCGGCATCCATGTGCGCTACGACACCTTTGACTCTTCGGAAGTGCTGGAGACCAAATTGCTCACCGGCGGCAGCGGTTATGACGTGGTGGTGCCGTCCTCCAGCGTGCTGGCCCGGGGCCTTGCCGCCGGGGCGTTGAAACCGATTCCCCACGAAGGCCTCAAGGGGTACGCCAACCTCGATCCGGATTTGCTGGAAAAGCTCGCCGCCGTCGATCCCGGCAACCGCTACGGTGTGCCTTATACCTGGGGCACCCTGGGTTTGGGCATGAACGTCGAGGCAGTCAAGCAGCGCTTGCCGGACGTACCGCTCAACAGCCTGGATCTGCTGTTCAAACCCGAGTACGCGAGCAAGTTGAAGGATTGCGGCATCGCCATTCTCGATTCACCCCAGGAGGTGATCGGACTCGCTTTGCATTACCTGGGTAAAGATCCCTACAGCACCGACAAGAACGATCTGTCAGCCGCCGAGGCGTTGTTGCGTCAGCTGCAGCCGAACGTGCTGTACGTCGCCACCGGGCGGCAGATCAGCGACCTGGCCAATGGCAGCGTGTGTTTAGCGCTGACCTACAACGGTGACGCGAGCATGGCTGCCGACCAGGCGCGCAAGGCCAGCAAACCCTATGAAATTGCCTACCGGATTCCCAAGGAAGGCACCCTCGTCTGGCAGGACAACCTGGCGATTCCCAAGGACGCGCCGCACCCCGAAGCCGCCCGTGCGTTTATCGAGTTCATGTTGCGCCCCGAGTCCGTGGCGGCACTGACCAACACCCTGTTCTTCGCCACGGCGAACCAGGCTGCGACGCCGCTGGTGGATGAAGCGGTGCGCACCGATCCGGACATCTATCCGTTGGCCGATGTGCGCGAGCGGCTGTATGCCGACCGCAGCATGAACCTCAAGGACCTGCGTCAGCGCACCCGCCTGTGGACCACTTTCCGTAGCCGCCAGTAAGAAAAAGACAAGGAGCCTTCAATGGACGTCCCGATGCAAAACGATCAAGCCCTTACCCGTGACAGCCTTTACGGCACGGCCGCCGAAAGCACCTACGCCGGTATCACCAGTTTCATGCGTCGCCGCTACAGCCGTGACTTGCGCGGGGTCGACGTGGCGGTCAGCGGTGTGCCCTTTGACACCGCCACCAGCAACCGCCCCGGCGCACGCTTCGGACCTCGGGGCATTCGCGCCGCCTCCGCCGGGATCGCCTGGGAACGGCACTGGCCGTGGGCCTTCGATCCGTTCGACCATCTGGCGGTAATCGATTTTGGCGATTGCAAATTCGATTACGGGTCGCCGCAATCGACGCCGGAATGCATCGAGGCCCACGCCGAGCACATCCTCAACGCCGGCACGGCGATGCTCACCTTTGGCGGCGACCACTTCATCACCTATCCGCTGCTCAAGGCCCATGCCCGCAAGCACGGGGCATTGTCGCTGATCCACTTCGATGCCCACAGCGACACCTGGCCGGACGAAGAGGGCAAGCGCATCGACCACGGCACCATGTTCTGGCACGCGGCCAGGGAAGGGCTGGTGGATCCATCGCGCTCGGTGCAAATCGGTTTGCGCACCACCAATGACGATCACCAGGGCTTTCAGGTACTGGACGCGCGACAGGTGCATCGCCGTGGCTGCGAAGCGATTGTCGAGGCGATTCGCGCGCGGGTCGGCGATAACCCGGTGTACCTGACCTTCGACATCGACTGCCTCGATCCGGCATTCGCCCCAGGTACCGGAACGCCGGTGTGCGGCGGCCTGAGCACGGTGCAGGCGCTGGAGATCCTCGGTGGCCTGCGCGGGATCAATCTGGTGGGCATGGACGTAGTGGAAGTGGCGCCGGCCTATGACAGTGCGGAGATTACCTCACTGGCGGCGGCGACATTGGCGATGGAGATGCTGTGTCTGTATGCGGCCAGGCATAAGGTCGACAAGTAGTACAGGGTCGAAATGTGGGAGCGGGCTTGCTCGCGAAAGCGGTGTGTCATTCAACACCAATGTCGACTGATACGACGCCTTCGCGAGCAAGCCCGCTCCCACAGTCGTGATGGGTCAGGCTACGGGAACGATTGGCAAGTCGAGGACCTGACCACCGCTGAACCGCGTGAACGAACCGGCAATGGATTCGTGCGGCACGCCTTTGGCCACGTCACTGACGCCGTCCAGCCGTGCCACCTGCTCAGCACTCAACTGCACAGTCAGCGCGCCCAGCGTGGCGTCCAGCTGCTCACGTGTCCGCGAACCGAGGATCGGAATCAGCGCCGTGGTCGAGCGCCTGGCCTTTTCCCGCAGCCAGGCAATGCTCACGTGGGTCGGGCTGGCGCCGAGTTCTGCGGCGACGTCGATCAAGGTGTCGAGCAGGGCGGTTTCGCGGGCGCTTTTTTCAGCATGAATCAGCACACCGAGCTTGTTCGCGCGATTGTCGCCTTCGCTGTTGCGATACTTGCCAGTGAGGAAGCCGCCACCCAGGGGCGACCACAGCGTCGCGGCCAGGCCAAGGGCTTCGGCCATCGGCAGCTGTTCGCGCTCGGCGGTGCGTTCGGCGAGGCTGTACTCGACCTGGATCGCAGCGATCGGCGCAAAACCACGGACTTCAGCCAGCAGGTCGGCGCGGGCGATGCGCCACGCGGGGAAGTTCGACAGCCCGGCATAGTGGATCTTGCCGGCACTGACCAGGTCGTCGAAGCCGCGCAGGATCTCTTCCATGGGGGTGACGCCGTCGCTCATGTGGGCCCAGAACAGGTCGATGTGATCGGTGTTCAGTCGTTTCAGGCTCTCTTCGACGGCGCGTACCATGTTCTTGCGGCTGTTGCCGGTGTGGGAAATACCGGCCGCCGGTGTAGTCCCAAGGGTGTATTTGGTGGCGATGACCAGGCTATCCCGTTCCGCCTGGATGAATTCGCTGAGCATGGCCTCGGACTGTCCGCCCTGGTAGCCATTGGCGGTATCGATGAAGTTGCCGCCGGCTTCCAGGTAGCCATCAAAAATGCGCCTGGCTTCGTCACGCTCGGCACCATGGCCCCAGCCGGTACCGAAATTACCGGCACCCAGAGCCAGTTCGGACACTCGCAAGCCGGTTTTACGACCGAAAACTTTGTAATGCATGGGATAACTCCAGAGGGATGACGGCAGGATTTATAGATGATCAATGACATGTATTAAATATGATGCCAATCATATAAATCGTCAAGGTGCATTTCTTTCCTGCACAAAACCGCCGATCACCGGTCACGACATCAATGCGCAATGGCATACTGCCGCCCATGACTATCGAATCCCCTTTAAGCGCCTGGCAGCACGCGATCGAGCAAAAGGGCTTCGTCCAGGACGAGGCCCAGGAGCATGCCGTGTGGGCGCTGCAAAAATGCCACGAAGCGCTGCATGAAGGCCGCTCAGCCGTTTCCGGCGTGTACCTGTGGGGGCCGGTGGGGCGGGGTAAGACCTGGTTGATGGACCAGTTCTACCAAAGCCTGCGAGTGCCGGCGCGGCGCCAGCACTTTCATCACTTCATGGGCTGGGTGCACCAGCGTTCGTTTCAACTGACCGGCACCGCCGACCCGCTCAAGGCGTTGGCCCGTGAGTTGTCCGAAGAAGTGCGCGTGCTGTGTTTCGACGAGTTGTTCGTCAATGACATCGGCGACGCGATCATTCTCGGGCGCCTGTTCCAGGTGATGTTCGAGCAGGGTGTCGTGGTGGTGTGCACCTCCAACCTGCCGCCGGACCAGTTGTACGCCGACGGCTTCAATCGTGACCGTTTCATGCCCGCCATCGCCGCGATCAAGCAACACATGCAGGTGATTGCGGTGGATGGCGGGGAAGACCATCGCCTGCATCCGGGGGCCGCTTCGCAGCGCTATTGGGTGGCCGAACCAGGCAAGCCCGACGCGCTGGGTGAGGTGTTCCAGGCGTTGAGCGACGGCCAGTCGGCATCGTGCGAGCCGGTCCCGGTCGGTTACCGCTCGCTGGAGGTGGTCAAGGCCAGCCCGACCGTGCTCTGGACCCGCTACGCCGCGCTGTGCGAGCAACCTTTCGCGGCCATGGATTTCATCGCCCTGTGCGATACCTACGGCGCTATTCTGTTGGGGGACGTACCCAACCTCAGCGCGCAAAAACGTGTCGGACGCATCGCTCGCGGTACCGAGGACGGTGCCGAGCGGGTGGAAGCGGGGGACCGCGAACTGCCGCAATTGTCGGTGCATGACGACGGCGTAAGACGTTTCATCGCGCTGGTGGACGAGTGCTACGACCGCAAGGTGCCGCTGTACCTTGAGGCACAAGTGCCGATGGCAGCGCTTTATACCGAGGGTTATCTGGAATTTCCGTTCCGCCGCACCCTCAGTCGATTGCAGGAAATGCAGTTGCAACGGTTTGCCGAAGTCTGATCGGGAGCAGCACACATGAATCAGCCCCTGTCGCACCACCTGCTGACCATGGCTTATCAGAATGCCTGGGCCAACCACCGACTGGCCAAGGCCTGGAGGCAGTTGAGTCCGCAGGAGTTGAGCGCCGCCCGGGTCAGCTTCTTCCCCAGTATCCGCGCGACCCTCAACCACATTCTCACCTGCGACTGGTTTTATGTGGATGCGCTGGAGCGCGAAATGCGCGGCGACGATCCGCATCCCGATTGCCGGGTGTTTTTCAAGGAAGACGAACCCTGCCTCATCGCGGCGGACCTGGTTCGTGAACAGGCCCATGTCGACCGTCGATTGATCGCTTACTGCGAGCAGCTGCGCGACGCCAGCCTCGGCAAAATCGTGACCATCGCCCGCGACACACCGCAACACGACAGCCGTTTGCGCCTGCTGTCCCATTTGTTCGAACACCAGATTCATCATCGCGGCCAGGTTCACGCCATGCTCAGCGGCACCTCGGTCATGCCACCGCAACTCGACGAGTTTTTCTGCGCCGGCGAGTCGCACTTGCGGGCCGAGGATTTTGCCGAGCTGGGGTGGACGGAAGCATTGATCTGGGGCGTTTGAACGCCAAGGAATTGCGCGGTGGTGATTGTCGATACCCGGGTGCTCGCGCTATGGTCCGCCGGCACTTCAGCGTGAAATACATGCTGGAGGCTACTTCATGTGTGATCGAGGATGGAAATGGACTCCGCAGAAATTCTTGTGCTTCAGGCCAGCTACACCAATCCGGTGCATGCCGAGGCTATTTGTCTGGTGTTGAACCACTACGCCGAGGACCCGATGGGGGGCGGCCAGCCGTTGCCGGCCCATGTACTGGAGCAACTCCCGGCAGAGCTTGCCAGGCGCCCCCACGCTTTCAGTGTGCTGGCCTTTGTCGGGGGCGAGCCGGCCGGGCTGGTCAATTGCTTCGAGGGCTTCTCGACCTTTGCCTGCCGGCCGTTGGTCAATGTGCACGACGTGTCGGTGGTGAAAAAATTTCGCGGCTTGGGCTTGAGCCAGAAGATGCTGCAAAAGGTCGAGGACATCGCCCGTCAGCGTGGCTGCTGCAAGCTCACCCTGGAAGTGCTGGAAGGCAATGCCGTGGCGCAGGGCTCGTATGAAAAAGCCGGTTTCGCCGCCGGCATGTTCGACCCGGCCCATGGACGCATGCTGTTCTGGACCAAGAGCCTCTAACTCGACAGAACGTTTTTTGGGTTTTCACTTTCCGCGAGGGCGCGGCCCCCTGTAGGAGCTGGCGCAGCCTGCGATCTTTTGATCTTCAAACGTCAAAAGATCGCAGCCTTCGGCAGCTCCTACGGGATTGGCGTACGCCCTTTGATCACGGGTGTACGCGGTCGGCGTAGGAGCTGGCCTGCCAGCGATGGTCGTTAACGATTACGCGTGTGAACTGGATGAACGCGGCGCACTTGAGTCCATCGCCAGCAGGCTGGCTCCTACAGTTTCCCGGGTATGCGTGAAGAACCCAAAAAAAAGGCGTCCATCAGGACGCCCAAACGGTCTTCTGCGACTGTAGAGCCGCAGTCAAAGGATCATTTCGGTCTGTAGGTTTCCGTCATTTGTGCGGTTTGATCGTCAGGCACCCGTAGTTCGGTGCTCGGGATCGGATGGCCGAGGGCTTCTTGCTGGGCCAGTCGCAGACTTTCGTAGTAATAGCGCATGCGTTCGGCTCCTCCTTCGGCGAATGCGCTGGTCGAACCCAGTGCCATCAGGCCGGCGAGGATCACAGCGGTGCGTTTCATGGTATGCCTCCCACTAAAGATGTCGGATGCCTTTCGTCCATGAATCAATGAAGCAGTGTCGAAATGGCATTATCCGCCGATTCGCTTAAATGGGAATTAACTTCACCGCTGGCCTTACCATGAAAAAGGGGCCGGAACCGGCCCCTGGAAGGATTACTGCTGAACGACTGCGGGTGACGTTTTCGGCTTCATCAGGCTGAAGTCGATCAGCGCGCGCTGCTCGCGCTCATAGGGGTTGCCGATCATCAATGGCCGGGCCTTGAAACTGTCGCTGACCACACTCTTGCTGCGATCGAGTTCGTCGAAGCTCAGGCCTGCCAGATCGGCCCAGGTGTGGATCAGGTGCGAGCTGCTGTAAGGACGCGACAGATCGCCAGCGAGGTTCCAGTCATGGCTTGCCCGCCATTTCGGCGAAGCCCAGGCCATGAACGGAATGGTGTACATCGGTGCCGTCGGCTTGTTCTCGTTGCGCCCCAGGGTGTTGTGACCCGCGGAATCGAACACGTCTTCGCCATGGTCGGAGAGGTACAGCAGGAAGCCGTTCGGATCGGTTCTGGCGTAGTCCTTGATCAGGCTGGACACCACGAAGTCGTTGTACAGCACGGCATTGTCATAGCTGTTGTACGTCGGCACCTGATCGTCACGTACGCCAGCCGGAACGCCATTGCGGTCCTGGAACCTGTCGAAGGTCGACGGGTAGCGATACTGGTAGCTCATGTGCGTGCCGAGCAGATGCACGACGATGAGTTTGCGTGGTGCCCCGTCGGCCAGGGCCTTGTTGAACGGCTCGATCACGTCGCCGTCGTACTGCGCGGCGTTCTGGTTGCGGTTGTTGTTCAGGTACACCTGTTCGTCGGCCTGTTCGGAGAAGGTCGTGAGCATGGTGTTGCGCTTGGTCATGGTCTGCTGGTTGGTGATCCAGAAGGTTTTGTAACCGGCCTGTTTCATCATGCTGACCAGCGATGGCGTCGACAGGTACAGTTCCGGGTTTTCTTCGTCGGCGAAGGTCAGGACCTGTTGCAGCGCTTCAATGGTGTAGGGGCGCGGGGTGATGACGTTGTCGAAAACGTCCAGTTGATCCTTGAGCTTGTCCAGTTCCGGCGTGGTTTGCCGTGGGTAACCGTACAGGCTCATGCGCTGACGGTTGGTGGACTCGCCGATCACCAGCACCAGGGTCGCAGGCGTGTTGGCCGTGGCGTCCTTGAGGTTGTGCAGCGGTGCAATCCTGCTGGCGCTGTTGAGCATGTCCTGCATGCCGGCCAGGGTTTCCAGGTAACGGTGATAGGCCACGGCCATCTGCCATGGCACCGCCGGCTCGATGCGGGTTTCGAACTTGTCGAAGCCTTCGGCGAAACTGCCGGTGCGCGCGGTTTGCTTGATCAGCGGGTAACCGACCACCGCCACGACAATGGCCACCGCTGCAGTGATCGCCTTGCCACGGGGCAGGTACACCGGGCGCAGGCGAGTCCACAGGAAATAGGCAAATGCGGTGTGGGCCAGGAACGCCGGGATCATCCACCAGGCAAAGTACTGGGTCATGTACTCGCCGGCTTCAGCCACGTTCGACTCGAACATGATGAAGATGACGCTCTGGGAAAATTCCTGCTGGTAAATGAAGAAGTAGCCCAGGCTCGCCATGGAGCACGCCCACAGCACGACGCCGATCACGGCGGCCATGACACGGGTCTGTTTGGGGAACAGCAGCATCGGCGCCAGCCAGATCGCGCTCATGACGAAGGCCTGGCGGAATCCGCTAAATCCGGAGGTGCCCGTCAGCTGGATCAACAGTTGGGTAATGCCGGAAAAGTACCAGAAGAATACAAACAGCCAGACGAATCCGGCCCAATCAAAACCTGCCGCAGTCGTTTTGCTGCGTTCGAACAAAGACATTCAGCGCTCCAGCCGAGAATTCACTACCACCGCCGGGACTTGAAAATCGCGGACGACGAACGAGGGCCGCGCGGAACCGGGCGGCCTGGAGCTTGTAATTATCGTGAGACAATTGTGAAAATTTCGTGAGTTGCCGAGGGCGGCAGGGCGTGAGCCGGTGCGGAAGCAGTGCAGACTGCTCCCGCTTGAGACAGGGGAATCAGGCGAGTGGGGCGCGTTGCACCGCAACCAGGGGTTGCGTCTGACCCGTTTGCAGCAGCAGTCGCAACTGCGCCAGCTCCTGTTTCAACTGATCGCGTTCGTCCTTCAACTGACGCAATTCATCGCGACGGATAGTGACATAAAGGGTTTGTGCTGGCAGTGCGGTATGTACTGTGCCCATTGCTCACCTCGCAAATGGCGTGTCTCAACTGTAGAGCCGCGTCGACATCAACGGCTGATCTACTATCGGCGCCAATTTTGATTTCTTTTGCTCCGGAAGGGAACTTTTTTATTTTTCATTGTCGTTGTGTCTTCGGCTTGATTCCCGACGTTATCCATCAGGATCGGGCACAATGCCCGGAAACTTCACGCCAACGCTCTGGACTAACCTCATGAGTCGCGTTGGGCTATAACCTTTGACACACATTTTATTTGTAGTAGGGAGCATCAGCACATGCAACTCGGGATTATTGGACTGGGCCGCATGGGCGGCAATATTGCGCGGCGCCTGATGCTCAACGGGCACACCACCGTTGTTTACGACCGCAATACCGCCTTTGTCGAAGCCTTGTCCGCTGAGGGCTCCACCGGCGTCGCCGATCTGCCTGCGCTGGTCGCTGGCCTGACCAAACCGCGTGCGGTGTGGGTCATGCTGCCGGCAGGCGCACCAACCGAAGAAACCATCGACACCCTGAGCAACTTGCTCGAAGCCGGCGACACCATCATCGACGGCGGCAACACCTTCTATAAGGACGATATCCGCCGCGCCAAAACCCTGTCGGAAAAAGGCCTGCATTACATCGACGTCGGTACATCCGGCGGCGTCTGGGGCCTGGAGCGTGGCTACTGCATGATGATCGGCGGCGATGCCGCGACTGTTAAACGTCTCGACCCGCTGTTTGCAACCCTGGCCCCGGGCATGGGTGACATCCCGCGTACCAAGGACCGCAAGTCCGACGACGATCGTGCCGAGCGTGGCTACATTCACGCCGGTCCCGCCGGCGCCGGGCATTTCGTGAAGATGATCCACAACGGCATCGAATACGGAATGATGCAGGCCTTCGCCGAAGGCTTCGACATCCTGCAAACCAAAAACAGCGAGAACCTGCCAGCCGACCAGCGTTTCGACCTGAACGTCGCCGACATCGCCGAAGTCTGGCGTCGTGGCAGCGTGGTGTCCTCGTGGTTGCTCGACCTGACCGCCGACGCCCTGGCCAGTGATCCGAAGCTCGACGGTTTCTCCGGGTCGGTGGCCGACAGCGGTGAAGGCCGCTGGACCATCGAGGCGGCGATGGAGCAAGCGGTGCCGGTGCCGGTGCTGTCGAACTCGCTGTTTTCCCGCTACCGCTCGCGTGGCCAGGGCACCTTTGGCGACAAGGTTCTCTCGGCCCAGCGCTTCGGCTTCGGCGGCCATGTGGAGACCTCGAAAAAATGACCCACGTGATCCGCAGGAAATCCAAGGCTGAGCCCGCACCCGCGACGACGTTGTTTCTGTTTGGCGCCCATGGCGACCTGGTCAAGCGTCTGTTGGTGCCCGCGCTGTATAACCTCAAGCGCAACGGGCTGCTCGGGGATGGACTGCGGATCATCGGCGTTGACCACAACGCCATCAGCGATGAAGGTTTTGCGCAAAAGCTCGAAGACTTCATTCGGAACGAGATGGCTGGCAAGGGTGATCACACCCTTGATCCAGTGGTCTGGTCCAGACTTGCCAAAGGCATCAGCTACGTCCAGGGCGATTTCCTGGACGACAGCACTTATCAAGCGCTGGCGGCGAAAATCGCCGACAGCGGAACCGGCAATGCGGTGTTCTACCTGGCCACCGCGCCGCGTTTCTTCAGTGAGGTGGCGCGCCGACTCGGTGCCGCCGGCTTGCTGGAAGAAACCCCCGAGGCCTTCAGGAGGGTGGTGATCGAAAAGCCCTTCGGCTCCGACCTGCAAACGGCCGAGGCCTTGAATGCCTGCCTGCTCAAAGTGATGACGGAAAAGCAGATCTACCGGATCGATCACTATCTGGGCAAAGAGACCGTGCAGAACATTCTGGTCAGCCGGTTCTCCAACAGCCTGTTCGAAGCGTTCTGGAACAATCACTACATCGACCACGTGCAGATCACCGCCGCTGAAACCGTCGGCGTGGAAACCCGTGGCAGTTTTTATGAGCACACGGGTGCGCTGCGGGACATGGTGCCCAATCACCTGTTCCAGTTGCTGGCGATGGTGGCGATGGAACCGCCCGCCGCGTTTGGCGCCGATGCGGTGCGCGGCGAGAAGGCCAAGGTCGTCGGCGCGATCAGGCCCTGGACAGTCGAGGAGGCCCGCGCCAACTCGGTGCGCGGCCAATACGCCGCGGGTGAAATCGACGGCAAGGCGCTGCCGGGCTATCGCCAGGAAGACAAGGTCGCGCCCGACAGCAATACCGAAACCTATGTGGCCCTCAAGGTCATGATCGATAACTGGCGCTGGGTCGGGGTGCCGTTCTACCTGCGCACCGGCAAGCGCATGAGCGTGCGTGACACCGAGATCGTCATCTGTTTCAAGCCGGCGCCCTATGCGCAGTTTCGCGATACCGAGGTCGATGAACTGCAGCCGACTTATTTGCGCATTCAGATCCAGCCGAACGAAGGCATGTGGTTCGACCTGCTGGCCAAGCGTCCCGGTCAGGCGCTGAAAATGGACAACATCGAGCTGGGGTTTGCCTACAAGGATTTCTTCGAGATGCAGCCTTCCACGGGCTATGAAACCCTGATCTACGATTGCCTGACCGGTGATCAGACGTTGTTCCAGCGCGCCGACAACATCGAAAACGGCTGGCGCGCCGTGCAGCCGTTCCTCGATGCCTGGCAGCAGGACGCCAGCGTGCAGAGCTATGCCGCCGGGGAAAACGGCCCGAAGGCCGGCGAAGAATTGCTCACCCGTGACGGTCGCGTCTGGCACCGCCTCGGATAATGTGGGAGCGAGCTTGCTCGCGATAGCGGTCTGTCAGGCACTTGGATGTGAATGTACCGCCGCCATCGCGAGCAGGCTCGCTCCCACAGGGTTGGGGCTACAGCCAGTAGCTCACCGCATAATGTCTGGCACCGCCTCGGATAATGTGGGAGCGAGCTTGCTCGCGATAGCGGTCTGTCAGGCACTTGGATGTGAATGTGCCGCCGCCATCGCGAGCAAGCTCGCTCCCACAGGGTTGGGGCTACAGCCAGTAACTCACCGCATACCAGCCCAATATCCCCATCACAACGGTGTACGGCAACGCCATCCAGACCATCCGCCCGTAAGACAGGCGCACCAGCGGGGCGATCGCCGAGGTCAGCAAGAACAGGAACGCCGCCTGGCCGTTGGGCGTCGCCACGCTTGGCAGGTTGGTGCCGGTGTTGATCGCAATGGCCAGCGTCTCGAAATGTTCACGGGTCATCTCGCCCGCCATGAATGCGCGCTTCACTTCGGTGATGTAAATGGTCGCGACGAACACGTTGTCACTGATGGCTGACAGCAGGCCGTTGGCAATGAACAGCATGCCCGGTTGTTGGTCCGCTGGCAGCGAGAGCACCCAGTGGATCAACGGCGAGAACAATTGCTGGTCGTGAATCACTGCGACCACGGCGAAAAACACCACCAACAAGGCGGTAAACGGCATGGCGTCCTTGAACGCGGTGCCGAGGCGGTGTTCGTCGGTGATGCCGGTAAACGCGGTGATCAACACGATCACCATCAAGCCGATCAAGCCCACTTCGGCGATGTGAAACGCCAGCCCGGCAATCAGAATCAATGCGGCAGCGCCTTGTACCACAAGCGCTGCCCGTTGGCGGGCGGTGCGCTCGGCATTGTCTTCGGCGGCGTAGTTGGCCAGCACCGCACGTACGTTATCCGGCAGCAGCGTGCCGTATCCGAACCAGCGCAGCTTTTCCAGCAGGACGCATGTCACCAGGCCTGCAACCAGTACCGGCAGGGATACCGGCGCAACCTTGGTGAAGAACTCGGCGAAATGCCAACCCATTTCATGGCCGATCAGCAGGTTCTGCGGCTCGCCGACCAACGTACACACGCCGCCCAGTGCGGTGCCTACGGCGCCGTGCATCAGCAGGCTGCGCAGAAAGGCGCGGAACTGTTCGAGGTCGCCCTGATGCAGGGTCGGCAGATGTTTGTCGTCGCTGTACTCGCTGTCCTGGCGCGGGTCGTTACCCGAGGCGACGCGGTGATACACCGAGTAAAAGCCTACGGCGGCACTGATGATCACGGCGGTCACGGTCAAGGCGTCGAGGAACGCCGACAGAAAGGCCGACAAGAAGCAGAACATCAGGGCCAGCGCAGCCTTGGAGCGAACCCCCAACAGCAGGCGCGAGAACAGGTACAGCAGCAAGTCCTTCATGAAGTAGATACCGGCCACCATGAACATCAGCAGCAGGATCACCGGGAAGTTGTGCAGCAACTCGTCATACAGCGCCTGGGGCGTGGTCATCTTCAGCAGCAGGGCTTCAATCAAGAGCAGTCCGCCGGGCATCAGCGGATAACACTTGAGCGCCATGGCCAGGGTGAAGATGAACTCCAGCACCAGCAGCCAGCCGGCCGCCACCGGACCTGCGGTCCACAGAACCAGGGCATTGAGAATCAGAAAGCCGACGATGCAGGCCTTGTACCAACGGGGCGAATGCCCGAGAAAGTTGTGCGCGAACGCCTGGGCCATTGAACCGGACATCGGCTGCTCCTTGTTTTAAGAAGCGCGCAACTTGCCGCAAGCGGGGGAGAAGATCAAGCGCAGGAAAAATGCACGTGCCTACCCGTGGTAGCGAGTGATGACCGCCTTGTAGTTTCCATGCAGTGAATAGCCGCCGACGACGATGTTTCCGTCGGCCTGCACCGCGACACAGGTGGCGGTATCCAGGCTCGGGCCGAGGCGAGTACGTGTATAACCGCTGCCTTTGCCGAAACGGCGATCGGGAAGGCCGTCGGGCAGGTATCGCCCGACAATGAAGTCTGCTTCGATGCCGCCGATGGTTGCGCCCGCCGTGAGCACACTGCCATCGGGCTGTAACTGCGCGGCATTCCACTGGCAGCCGCTGTGGCCAATCACCAGACGTTGCGGCTGGCCGCCGTTGCAGTGGTTGTCGGGGCGGCCGTTGCTGTGCATCTTGAACGTCAGGCAGTGCATCGGCTCGAGACTGCTGCCGAAACACAAGACGTCGCCGCTGATTTGCTGGACCACTTGACTGACCCGGGCGCCATGCCCGTGCGCCTTGAACGTCAGGAATCCATCCACGGCGAAACTGTCGTCGAGGCGGCCGTCGGCGTGGTAGCGCGCCAGCAAGCCCTCTTCAGGAAAGTTGATCGATCCACCCACCAGCACCCGGCCGTCACCTTGTACCGTCAGGCTGCTGAGCCAGGTATTCATCAGCAGGTGCCGGACCACCACGAAGCCACGGCCATTGAACGAGCAGTCCAGCGAGCCTTCGACATCCAGCCGTATCAACAGGCCCACGTGATCGGCCAGTTCGAAGTGATGGTTGGCCAGAATCAGGATCCGGCCGTCTCGCTGTACGCCCACATCACAGGCTTCAGCGCCCGGCACACCGGGAGGCAGCCAGATATCGCGCATACCGAGGGACAGACCGCCAGGCAAGCGCACGACGCGGCGGCCATTGTCGCCAAAGCTTCGAACCAGGCGACCCTCTTGATCGAACAATGCCAGGCCCGGGAGCGTGCGGTGTGCGTTATCGTATTGCAGGCCGGCCAACAGGATATTGCCATCGGGCATGAGCAGAACCTTGGCGCCCATGGCTTCGAACCCGGGTTCGAATTGCCCGATGACGCTGCCTTGCCTGCCGAACGCAAGGTCTGCCGAACCATCCTCCAGCAAGCGGGCCAGGCCAAAGCGGCTGCCGTCGGCCGTGGCGACCTTTGCCGCCACCAGCATACGGCCCCGGGCATCGATTGCGACGTCGTTGGCCATGCTCGAAAGGCTGTCGGCGAAATACACCTGGGTTTTGCCGTTGCCTGCAAACGTCGTATCGAGAGTGCCTGCTGTGGTCCGGACGGCGGAGCAGGCAATGGCGGACTGGATTGACATGAACCGCATCTCCTTGCGAGTCGTCCTGATCCAGAAGTTTGGTGGCGACTTTGTAAGGAGAATATTCAATCCCTGAATGGGGAGATGCACAACTGTAAGAACTAACAGACGGAGAGTCGCTGTGTGCCACAACAGTGTCTTTTCGAACCAATGGCAAGCCTGCAAAGTATAGGGTGCACAAAAGTTCAAACTAACGGGGCAATGAGTGCGAATGAGCGAGAACGATCAGCCTAACTAAAGACAGGGAAGGGCGCGGATTACCCCGGAGTAATCCGCAAAACGATTAGTGCGGCATCGACCACGACTGCAGCGTGTAACCTTCCTGGCTCAATTCGGCACGGGCCTGTTCCAGCAGCAGTTCGAGTTGTGCAGGATCGGAATAAGCGCTGCTTGGGATCTGCTTGCGGCCAATGCTGGTGCTGGTGCGGTCGATAACGGTCAGGCTGAGTTCGCCATTACCGTCTTGTGGAGCCCAGGCCACGCATTTGAATGGTTTAAATGCGCGGTCGGCAATCAAAAGTGCTTCGTTGATACGGAGCGGGGCGTTCATAGGGTCTTCTCTCTGTGTGCCCAATCAAGTGATGTGCCGTCGGTTGGGCTTACCGTTCGGCTGGTTACTTGTACTGATGCCCGCAACCGGGGTTCGGGTCACACACAATCAAAAGAAATTTCGACTTTATTTCACAGACTCAAGAATGAACCCGGCATTGAAAGCTGAATGAAAGAAAAGAGTCGTTAGGTAACTATCAAACTCGCTTCTTATAACTGGATGTATCGCAATCCTATAGTCAAACGGTACAAGGGGCTGTCAAGTTCTTGCTAATGTTACAGTCAGGTCCGCCAAATGATTGTTTTTAATAAATTTTCTAAATTTTGGCGCCAAGGAACAGTCATGAGCGATGTGCCAGCTTCACGACGTCTATTAGTGGTGGACCCCTGTGACGATTGTTATCGTCTGCTCCCTGGATTGCGCGAAATCGGTTGGGACGTTGACAGCTGCACGCTGGAGCACGCCGCTGAGCGAACCTGTGACGTGGGCCTGATACGCCTGCAGCCGTATCACCTTGAGCACCCGGAGCCCGTCAAGGAATTGATCGGGCGCAGTGGCGCAGAGTGGATAGCCGTACTCAATCAGGAAGTGCTGCGACTGAAAAATGTCGGCGACTTTGTCTGTGAGTGGTTTTTTGACTTTCATACCTTGCCATTCGATGTGTCCAGGGTTCAGGTCACGCTGGGCCGGGCATTTGGCATGGTGCGGTTGCGTGGGCAGGGTACGGTGCATGTTGACCAGCCCGAGCACGAATTGCTCGGCGACAGCAAACCTGTGCGAGAACTGCGAAAACTGTTGAGCAAACTGGCTCCGACCGAATCTCCGGTATTGATTCGCGGTGAAAGCGGCACTGGCAAGGAATTGGTCGCACGAACCCTGCATCGCCTGTCCCAGCGTCACAGCAAACCCTTCATCGCGATCAATTGTGGTGCGATCCCCGAACACTTGATCCAGTCCGAGTTGTTCGGCCATGAGAAGGGCGCATTTACCGGCGCACATCAACGCAAGGTCGGACGAATAGAAGCCGCTAACGGTGGCACCCTGTTTCTCGACGAGATCGGTGACCTGCCACTGGAGTTACAGGCCAACCTGCTGCGGTTCCTCCAGGAAAAACACATCGAGCGGGTGGGCGGCAGTCAGCCGATTCCGGTCGATGTGCGGGTGCTGGCGGCGACGAATGTCGACCTTGAAGCCGCTATCGCGAAGAAACGCTTTCGCGAAGACTTGTATTACCGCCTGAACGTACTGCAAGTGCTGACCGTTCCGCTGCGCGAGCGCCATGGGGACTTGTCGATGCTGGCTAATCACTTTTCCCATTTCTACAGCCATGAAACCGGACGTCGTCCCCGCAGTTTCAGTGAAGACGCCTTGATTGCCATGGGCAAACACGACTGGCCAGGCAATGTTCGTGAGCTGGCCAATCGCGTTCGCCGCGGACTGGTATTGGCCGAAGGCCGGCAGATCGAGGCCCGCGACCTGGGGTTGATCAGTCAGCATACAATTGCCGCGCCGATGGGCACCCTCGAAGAATACAAGACCCGGGCCGAACGCCAGGCGTTGTGCGATGTATTGAACCGCCACAGCGATAACCTGAGTGTCGCCGCCAAAGTGTTGGGCGTGTCACGTCCGACGTTCTACCGGTTGCTGCACAAGCATCAGATTCGTTGAATTCCCGCTTCGAACAAAAAGACCGCTGCAATGAAAATTGCGGGCGCGGCGCACTTGAGTCCATCGCCAGCAAGCCTTTGTAGGAGCTGGCCTGCCAGCGATGGTCGTTAACGATAACGCGGGTGAACCTGGATAAACGCGGCGCACTGAAGTCCTTCGCCAGCAGGCTGGCTCCTACAGTTTCAGCGTGGGCACGGTCCTTTGTAGGAGCTGGCCTGCCAGCGATGGTCGTTAACGATAACGCGGGTGAACCTGGATAAACGCGGCGCACTGGAGTCCATCGCCAGCAGGCTGGCTCCTACAGTTCCAGCGTTGGCAGGGTCCCCTGTGGGAGCTGGCCTGCCAGCGATGGTCGTTAACGATGACGCGGGTGAACCTGGATAAACGCGGCGCGCTTGCGTCCATCGCCAGCAGGCTGGCTCCTACGGTTTCCCGGGATTGCGTGAAGAGCCTTTCTGGTTCGGGTCAGAAGTAGTAAGGGAATTTCAGGCTGAACTGGAAGTCCGGGGCGTCGTCCGTCAGGCCGATGGACAGGTTGGGTACGATGGTCAGCCTGTCGGTGGCCGCAATGGTCATGCCGATGTTGAAGTAACCCGCGTTGGCATCGCTGGACACCACCGATTGCCAATCCCCGCCATCTTCCTTGAGCTGGCTTTTGCGTTGCACCAGGTCTGAGACCGAGAACGACATGCTCATCTTTTCGTTCAAGGCGAACGCAATGCCGGCGCCAATCTGGAAACTGTCGCCAATACGTACTTTGCCCGGCGTCTTGAGCGCCGGGTTGGAGCTGATGTCGTCGAAGGACTCTTCCAGGTTGTGCGTGTACGACAGGCTGCCGAACAGCACTGCCGGATCGAAGGTCTTGACCAGAGAGATCCCCGGCGTAATCGACCAGACGCCGTTACCGGTCGGCAAGGACTCAGGCACGGCCAGGTTGGAATTGGCGTCCACCCGAACCAGCTTGATGCCGAACGGGTCTTTGCCGGTCGGTGCCTTGACGCGCAAGGTCAGCACGGCATCCGGCGTGTTGGCCGACTCATCGAGGAATTTGTAGGCGATGCCGAAGTTGACGTCGCCAATGGTCGGGTCTTCCTTGACGGTGTCTTCGGTGGTGACGTTGGCGGCGCCGCTATTGCCGCCACCGGACTGGTAGGTGGACTGGCGGTAGACCACCGGCACGTTCAGGTCGAACTGCCAGCGATTGTTGAAGTTGTAGCGGCCGGTGAGGTCCAGCGTCCAGGTGTCGGCCTTGATCCGGTCCAGGTTGATGGCACCGAGAAAGATCGAGTCCAGGGCGAGAAAACCATTGAGGACCAGTTGGCGGGTATCGTATCGGGAGTAGGTTATCCCGGTTTCGACGCTGAACTTGCCACCGCCGAAGAACCCGCTGGCCTCGTCATACAGGTTTGAAACGCTTTGCGCCGGTTGTGAGTCATCGGCCAGCGATTGCCCATACGAACTGCCGCTGCCCCCGGCGACCCCCCCTGAAGCCGCCGCGGCACCGGTGCCGTTGGCGACGTTTGGATTGCCCTTCAGGTCCGCCGGCGACTTGGCCAGGCGTTTGGGCGGGGGTGGAGCGGGCTGTTCTTCAACCTGGCGGACCCGTTGTTCGAGAACCGCCAGGGCTTTCTGCTGGACTTCGTATCGTTGTTTCAACTCCAGAAGCTCTCGTTTGAGAGCCTCCAGTTCCGGGTCAGGTGCTGCCTGCACCATCGCCACCGGGAGTAGAGAGCACAAGCATACAACTGCACGCAGTGATACCGATCGGTACATGAAAAAGCCGTCCATTTGTGCCCAATGGTCGTGACTTAGCGTAGCTCAATACCCCAAGGTCCGTAATGCAGTGAGTTGGTTCAGGTTGTAGCCCAATGCACCAGCACTCGGTTTTTTATTGTCGAGCACGACGCTGAGTCGGGTCATGTTGTTGACCACATTGCTGTTGCCCAGCAACCGGGTGTCTTGCAGTAACCCGCCTTGGGCGACTTGTTGCAGGCTTGAGCCCTGGTTGTTGTTGGCGGTAATGGCCACCTGAACGCCGCCGCCGGTAGCGGACACGGCGACACTGCCTGCAGCATTGCTGCCGGTGATGGTTTGACCGGCTGTCAGCGCCTGGCCCCGGCGGTTCTGCACCGGTGCAGGGGCCGTGCTGGCCTCTTTGACGTTGATGGCGATCTTGTTGTTTGAACTGTTGCCATCGCCCGCAGCCCGTGTGACCTGGGTGATGCCCTGAGAAGTGCTCAGTCCGGCGCCACCCGTTACACGACCGCTACCCGAATTGGGCGAACCGCCTTTACCGCTGTGTTTGATGGTTGAAACGTAGAACTCGGGCTTGACCGTTGAGGCTTGAAGTCGCATCGAGGTGGTTGCCCCGATCAGATCACCACTGGCGTTGCGCCAGGTACTGCTCATGACAACACCGAAGCTGATGATCCGCCCCGGCATCACATACCGGCCACGCAACTCGGCCAGTTCCTGGTCCTTGATTTCGATGGGTCTGAACTCATCAGCAAAACCTGAAGTGGTCGCTGCCAGACAGGCAGTGACCACCCAATACGAGGTTTTCATTTGCTGCTCCCGGAGCATCCTGCCCCCAGTTATCTTGTTGGCGATTAAAAGAAGTCGCTCTGTATGAAACCAAATTCCATCAATTCAGCATCTTTGACCGGGTTGAAATTATCCATCTTGTTCTTGGCAGTCAGCGGTTCCGGAGGACTGCGTAACGCGTTGGTCTTGTCGTAACCGGGACCGATGATAGCGAAGACAATGCCATTCCAGCCTTTGACAAAGTCATCATGGGAGTAGCGTTTGTGACCGAGCACCGGGTCGCCTATGTAGACCCAGTTCTTGTCCGCCCGCTGCAACACCACGAAGTGCTTGTAGCCGCGAATGTCCATCAGTACTACCACCGGAATCGTCACGGCATCGAGTCGTTCAGGCGGGATCTTGTAGCCCCGGGCGCGCATGCCGATGCTTTCTATGTAGCGCTTCATGTCCAGCATGGAAAAACCCTGGGTACGGACCAGGTCCTGGTCGGCGAAGACCAGCATGCCCTTGATGATGTGCTCCTCATCGACGTCGAGCCAATAGGCCTGGCGCAGTATCGTTGCCAGCGCGGCGGCGCCGCAGCTGAAATCGGTTTTTTGTTCGACGATGTCGCTGAACTTGCGCTCACGCAAACTCTGTACGTGCTTGTACACCAGCACGCCACCCGGCAGGGCGGCAACCGGCATCTGTGCAGCCTGGGTCAGGCCAGACAGGCAGAGCAGGGCGAAAAGGGCCGTCTTACGCATGGGCGATACGCCTTCAGACCGAGGAAAAGCGCCGTCGCCGAGGCTCTTTCATGGCGGTCGCGACTATGGACATGATTTGCAGCCTGCGGCGATGGACAGCGAGTTGCTTTGCTGGTTGCCGACGCCGGACGATACGTTGGCTCCGCCGTTGCCGGAGAAGTTGTTCATCGAGCCCGTGATCGAAGCATTGTTGGTTACAGGAGGTCTCCAGCCTTCCGGCGTCACCACTTGTTGAGTGGTTATGCCGGACAGACCGAGTACACCTACGGGTACGAACTCAGGCCTGGCGTTGTTGGTGACTTTGAGCCCGGACGTGCTTTGGTTGGCCGCCGCGGCGGCGACTGCTACACGGCCGCCCGAAACGGCAATCGCCAGGTT
Organism: Pseudomonas sp. GW456-E7; assembly: GCF_059424105.1. Lineage (NCBI taxonomy): Bacteria > Pseudomonadati > Pseudomonadota > Gammaproteobacteria > Pseudomonadales > Pseudomonadaceae > Pseudomonas > Pseudomonas sp. GW456-E7. The sequence continues at coordinate 107,460 of NZ_JBWKZB010000010.1, forward strand.
GTTTTTCTGTTGGTTGAAGTCACCGGTGGTCACGTTGATGCCGATGTTGCCGGAACCGCTGTTGCCAGCGTTGTTGAGCGTTGTGTTGTTGGTATTGGAGTGGTTCCTGGCGGTGTTGCCGGTGCTCTTCTGAGTCGCGCTGGAGACGGTGACGGCGGAGCCGAAGATGAAGGCTTCGTCCGCCGTGGCAAGGGCGGCGGCGTTGTCTTGCTGGTTGCCGTTACCGGCTGCAACGTTGGCGCCCATGTTGCCGTTGGAGCTGTTCAGGGAGTTATCGATTCTGGCGTCGTTCTGGGTGCCCCGATTCACTACCCCGCTGTCACTGCTTTCCTGCGAGTCCAGCACGGCGGCCCCGGCGCCTGAGGTAATCTGCAGAATCTGATCCAGCGACGGGCCATCAGGCGGTGGGTTGCTGCCCTGTCCATTGCCCTGCACGGGATCAGCAGCCTGGGCTGCAAATGCCATCACTGCTGCCAGGGCGAAAGCCAGTGGTTTGAGAGCAGTTGTCGGGTTCATGGTGATTCTCCGTGCTCATTAGTTGTTCAAGTGTTGGTACTTCCCCATTCGCACTGTATCGGGGTCAGTCAGAGACCCGGATACTCAGGGTGTTAGCCATTCGGTTCCCCACCCCGGCACTCTGGTTCACCTGGATCACGCCCCGGCTGCCGGTGAAGGCCTGGTCGCTTGTCACGACCTGGCGACTGCCGATTGGGGTGCCAGTTGCTCCCGAGTTCGGTAGCAACGCCACGTTCTGTTGAGAAAGAGCACTGTCGTCGATGGCTTGCGGTGCCGCGCCGATGCTGATGCGCAGGGCGTTGGCCATCTGGTTGTTCGCCCCGGCACTCTGGTTGACACCCAGTACGCCGTTGCCATTACTGAAAGAGGTGCCGCCGATAGTGGCCGTCGCATCCATCGACGGATTGGCCGGCGTGGTGATTCTCTGCCTGACACTGGTGGTCGCACCGGCTTCGGTACCAATGGCGATCGCGCGGACGTTGGCCTGTTGCTGTTGATCGCCGGCCGCCTGGTTGACGCTGAAGTTGCCTCGGTATTGAGTACCGGAATCCTGGAGGGTGGCGTTGTTCACCGAACTGACGCCCGAATCGGCCATCACGCTGGTGCAGCCGAGCAGGGCAAGTAACAGGGCAGGTAAGAGAAGGGAGTGATCCATCTCATTGCCCCCCCGCCATTCTGCCCAGTGGGCTGAGGCCGGTGCTCAAGGCACGGTTGATGGTTCCGGAAATCGCGCCGCCGCTGCCGCCGCCGTGGCCGACGGACATGCCAGGCAAACCGTTGGGGTTGGTGATGACATTCAGGCCGTGCATGCTGCCCGGGTTTTGCCCGTAGCTGTTATGAGGGGTTGTTCCGGTGGTTACCCCGGCGATATCGGCGTCGCTGAGTTCGCCGGTGACGCGGGCAGAAGGGTTGGCACTGATGGTGGCCGGGTTCGGATCTCTGCCGCCGCTACGACCGATGAGCGTTGAGTGAACGGTACGATCAAGCACGATGACACCGTTGCCTTCGGCTTGAACGTTGAAACTGAGTACAGTGCCGGCAGCGCTCGCGATCACCAGGAGGCACATCAAGCCTTTTGTTTTGAATATCTCCACGACATTCATTCCTTCATTTGTAAGCTGGCCCCGGTCAGCTGTGTGAGGAATACAGCGAAAGCTGTGCCGCCTTTTGAATATCAAGTTGATTCAATGGTTTACAGAATTGGCTCGGGAACCCTTTGTCGAGGATGTACCAACGGTGAGACAAAACCCTGCGCAGGCGACCCGTAATTGCGGACAAACCCCTCTGGAGCAAGGGTTATAGCGTTGTTGTAACAAGGCCTTGACACATCCGGTGAGCAAACGATGAGGGGCGTTGAAATGGGTAGTTTCAGGCAGGGAGGTTGTTTCAGGATCGGACACTTTCCCCCCCACAGCAGGGGGAGGATGGGGAAATTGCCCCAAACGCCGGTCAGGCGCCGAGCAATCGGGTCACGGCGCTCAGTGCCTGGATTCGGCGTTCTGCCCAATCTCCGTGCAGCACTTGAACCGGTTGTGCGTGGCGTTCAAGCCAGGCCAGGGTCTGGTCGAAAAATGCCTGGCGCTGACTCAATCGGGGCTGGCAACGCTGGCCGTCGTCCGTCCACTCGACGTGCTCCGGTGACAGCAGCAGGTGCAAGTCGTAATGCCGGGCCAGAAGTGCTTGTTCAATCCAGGCGGGGCAATCGCCGAACAGGGTCTGGCTCCAGAGGATATTGCTCAGCAGGTGCGTGTCGAGGATGAGCAAAGATGGTTGTTGCGCCCGAGCCTGGTCTTCCCATGCCAGTTGACCGCGGGCGATGGGTGTAATGTCGGCCAAGGTGGTGTCCCGCGGATTCTGCTCGATGAACCAGCGCACGTACTCGTCCACCAGCATCCCGCCAAAACGCTGTTGCAACTCGGCCGCCAGCCAGCTTTTACCGCTGGATTCAGGCCCTGTGAGGACCAGGACTTTCATGCGTGCAATGCCGGATCGGCACGCCATTCGCGCCAGCCCTGTACGGCGATGACGGCGAACAACCCGTACAGGGTGGCGGTCAGGTACAGGCCTTTATAGACGAACAACCCGACGAATATCACATCCAGGGCGATCCACAACGGCCAGCACTGGACACGTTTTTGCGCCATCCAGACCTGCGCCACCAGGCTGAACCCGGTCAGCGCCGCATCAAGCCAGGGTTGGGCAGCGTCCGTCCAGTTGGCCATGGCCGCGCCCAGCAACAGACTGCCGACTGCACCAATGGCCAGGCTCAACACCAGGGTTCGAGCGTCGAGGCGACTGACTTCGCGGCCATGGGTCGTGTCGCCACCCCGTGTCCACTGCCACCAGCCGTAAAGCTGCAAGGCGGCATAGACGACTTGCAGCAGCATGTCGGAATACAGCTTCACCTCAAAAAAGATCCAACTGTAGAGCAGCACCATGACCAGGCCGATAGGCCAGCACCAGGGGTTCTGTTTGACCGTCAGCCAGACGGCAATGACACCGAGGGCGGCGGCAAACAGTTCAAGCCCGGACATGGAGATACCTTGGGGAAGTCGAAGAGGGGCGGATTGTAACCGCCGATCGGACTTGTCTGATAGGATTTCGCCCCCCGCACGGGTAAAGCTGATTCAAGGTGGTTTTTTTCACAGGATTTTAACGGTTCTGTGGTGATCCTTGATGCGCGGGACCTCAGCGACGCTGAGCGCAATCAAAGCATTTGAAAAAATATTATCGGGGCATGCCGGCGTGCATAGCCTTTTGGGGGATTGATGGATCTTTGGACCGCCTTTCAGGCATTGATTCTTGGGGTTGTAGAAGGGCTGACCGAGTTCCTGCCCATTTCCAGTACCGGCCACCAGATCATCGTGGCCGATTTGCTCGGCTTCGGGGGCGAGCGGGCGATGGCGTTCAACATCATCATTCAGCTGGGTGCCATCCTGGCGGTGGTATGGGAGTTTCGACGCAAGATATTTGACGTGGTCATCGGTCTGCCAACCCAGCCGGGTGCCCGGCGGTTTACCGCAAACCTGTTGATCGCGTTCTTGCCGGCTGTGGTGTTGGGTGTGATCTTCGCCGACCTGATCCACCATTACCTGTTCAATCCGATCACTGTGGCAACGGCGCTGGTCGTGGGCGGGATCGTCATGTTGTGGGCCGAGCGCCGCCAGCATGAAGTACACGCCGAATCCGTGGATGACATCACCTGGAAAGATGCCTTGAAAGTCGGCTTCGCCCAATGCCTGGCGATGATTCCGGGCACTTCGCGTTCGGGCTCGACGATCATCGGTGGTTTGCTGTTCGGCCTGTCGCGCAAGACCGCTACCGAGTTCTCGTTCTTCCTGGCGATGCCCACCATGGTCGGCGCGGCGGTGTACTCGGGCTACAAGTACCGTGAGCTGTTTGTCCCGGCGGATTTCCCGGTGTTCGCCGTCGGCTTCGTCACGGCGTTCATTTTTGCGATGATCGCGGTCCGCGGGCTGCTCAAGTTCATTGCCAACCACAGCTATGCGGCGTTTGCCTGGTATCGCATTGTGTTCGGCCTGATCATCCTGGCGACCTGGCAGTTCGGCTGGGTCGACTGGAGCGCGGCCAAGCCGTGAGTGACTCGCGCTCGCGCAACAACCCCGGACGCCCGTCCGGGGGACAGATCCGCCATTCACGGCTGAAGTGGCTGGTGTTTGCAATCCTGTGCGCGTTGCCGCTGTCGGGTTCGCTGTCGTCATGGCTGCACGGGGAGTCGCTGATTCCCCTCGCGGCCTACGGCATCGTCAGCGTCGTGACGTTTTTCCTGTACTGGAGCGACAAGCGCAAGGCGCGCGCCGAGCAATGGCGTACGCCGGAGAATGTCTTGCATGCACTGGAGCTCGCCGGCGGCTGGCCCGGTGCGTTGCTGGCCCAGCAGGCGTTTCGCCACAAAACCCGCAAAGTCTCGTACCAGTTGGTGTTCTGGATCATCGTGCTGTTGCACCAGGTGTTCTGGATCGATCACCTGTTTCTCGGCGCACATGTGTTCGCCTTGACCCGATAAACAACGCCCTACAGCAACAGTCCGACTTGAGTGCGCTTGGGCAGTCTGCTCACCACCAATTGGTGGGAGCGCTGCAGCAAGCCCTGCAATTCCTCGCTGCCTAGCGGGTAGGGCGTTTGCATGATGATCCACTGGGCGCGGGCCAGATACGGCGCCGGGTGAATGCCCGGGCGGTCGCAATGACCGAGAAACAGATCCTTGTCGACCTTGAAGGCCAGGGAATCACCCCTCAGGCCCTGCAAGGCGAACATCTTGTTCCCCGCAATCGAAAACACCCGCACACCTCCCCATTTGTAATCTTCCCGAGCACCGGGCAGGGCGAGGCAGAACTTCGCGACATCCTCTTCGCTCATCCGTCCAGCTTTCATAACAAACGTTCCCCACAGGCATTGAAGGATTCGACCAGGTGGTCAATCCAGGCACGTACCGCCGGCATCACCCCGCGTCGATGAGGATAGACCGCTTGCAGCCAGCCACCGGGCAGCGACCACTCGGGCAATAACTGCACCAGCGAGCCGTCTTCCAGCTCCTGTTCGCAATACATCATGGGCAGCATCGTAAAGCCGAGGCCGGAAAGGGTGCTGGCCTTGCGCACGATAAAGTCATCGATGCCCAGCCGGGCCTCGAGCGCGAGTTCACAACTCTTGCCCTGTTGATCCAGCATGCGGATGTGCACCATGCGGTCGGCTTCCAGTGCGCCGAGCACCGGCAGGCTTTTCAGACCTTCGGGGTGATTGATCTCACGACCTTTGAGAAAACCGGGGCTGGCGACCATCACCATCTGCGCCTGACGCAGGCGGCGGGTGACCAGCAGCGGGTCTTCGTCGCCCAGCTCCCGCACGCGCAGGGCAACGTCAATGCCTTCGTTCACCAGGTCAACCCGGCGGTTGAGCAGCATGACCTCCAGCTGGACTTGCGGAAAGCGCTCGAGAAAGTCGCTGATCACCCCCGGTAATATTTCGTGGGCCAACCCGACCGGGCAGGACACCCGCAAACGCCCGCGGGGCTCACTGGACATGCTGGCCACGGCCTCGTCGGCCATTTCCGCTTCCAGCAGCATCGCCTGGCAGTGCCTGAGGTAGCGTTCACCCACGGCGGTCAGTTTCAGCTGTCGGGTGGTGCGTTGCAGCAAGCGTGCACCCAGGCGTTCTTCCAGTTCGGCGATGCGCCGCGACAGTCGGGACTTGGGGATGCCCAGCAAGCGTCCGGCTGCCGCGAATCCCCCGGCTTCCACGACTTTGGCGAAGTAATACAGGTCGTTGAGGTCTTGCATGATGTGAATCCGACTGTTCTATCTGTGGGACGAACTATCGCATTGTTGCCGACTAATCAGCTATTGGTTTCGTCTGTAGGATTAGTCCCATCAGATCGCCCTTGTGGGCGATCCTCACTTGGAGATCCCACATGAAACTGCTGCATATCGATTCGAGCATCCTGGGCGACAACTCGGCTTCCCGTCAGTTGAGCGGTGAAGTCGTCAAGGCCTGGCAAGCCGCCGAGCCGACCGCTGTAGTGACCTACCGCGACCTGGCCGCTGACGCCATCAGCCATTTCTCTTCCACTACCCTGGTCGCCGCCGGCACCACCGCTGAACTGCGCAACGCCGCACAACAGCACGAAGCCGAACTGAGCGCCTCGACCCTGGCCGAATTCCTGGCCGCCGATGCCGTGGTGATTGCCGCACCGATGTACAACTTCACCATCCCGACTCAGTTGAAGGCCTGGATCGACCGCATCGCTGTAGCCGGCCAGACCTTCCGCTACACCGAAGCCGGCCCTGAAGGCCTGTGTGGCGGCAAGAAAGTGGTGATCGTTTCGACTTCCGGCGGTATGCACGCCGGCCAGGCAACCGGTGTTGCCCATGAGGAATACTTGAAGTTGCTGTTCGGTTTCATCGGTATCACCGACATCGAAATCGTCCGCGCCGAAGGCCTGGCTTACGGTGACGACGTCCGCAGCAAAGCCATGAGCGCTGCTCATACGCAAATCAGCGAGCAGTTGTTCGCCGCCGCGTAAGGCTTGCGTAAAAGTTCGCAACCGTTCAGGTAAAGCCCAAAAAACTCTGTATTCTGGTTACGCAAGTACCAGCTACGGAGTTTTTTGTTTCTGGTTGTTTCAGGGTGTGGCCCGACTTATGCAGTCCAGGGTGTACGTCTCAAGTCCGGTAACAAGGTGGGGCATCCCATGGTGCGTCTTTGTGCAACTTTGCTGATTTGCCTGCTCAGCAGCCTGAATACAGTGCACGCCGCGCCTGCACCGCATCCGCACTGGAGCGTCGGCTTCCACGAGATGACTTTTCTCGACCCACTGGACCTGCAGCCGATGCGCGCCATCGCCTTCTATCCTTCCAGTGATTGGGAGCACACCAGCAAACTCGAGGGTTACACCGTCGAAGCCGGGGAGGACACCAAGGTCGCGATAGGCCGCTTCCCGATGCTGATGCTGTCCCACGGCAACACCGGAACCCCCCTGGCCTTGCACGACCTCGCCACCTCGCTGGCACGCAAAGGTTTCGTCGTGGTGGCGGTGATCCACCCCGGTGACAACTCCAGGGACCACAGCCGCCTCGGTACTTTGAGTAACCTGTACGGCCGGCCGATCCAGATTTCCGAAGCCATCACCGCCACCCTGGGCGACCGCATGCTGTCCCCCTTCGTCAACGCCGATCAGGTCGGCGTCATCGGTTATTCGGCCGGGGGCGAGACCGCATTGATTCTGTCCGGCGCCACGCCGGACCTGGATCGCCTGCGCCGTTACTGCCAGGAACGTCCGGACGACCGCGATGCCTGCAACACTCAGGGTGAATTGATTGTCGACCGCGACGACCTGCAGCCGGTGGCGGACCCACGCGTGCACGCCTTGATGCTGATGGCGCCGCTGAGCCTGAAGTTCGGTCGCCACACCCTGGCCGATGTGCACGTGCCGGTGCTGCTTTACAGCGGTGATGGCGACAAGCTGGTGGCAGTCGACAAAAACGCCGCGGCGCTGGCGCGCAAACTGCCGACGGCGCCTGACTTCAAGTTACTGGCGGGGGCAGGGCACTTCGTCTTCATGGCGCCGTGCAATGACGAGCAGATAGCGATCATGCCCGCGCTGTGTACCGATGCCGATGGCGTCGATCGGCAAGACATTCATCGCAACCTGATCTCTGAAGCCGGAAACTTCTTCTCGCGCACCCTGGGCCGGGCGACCCGGGCGGGAATGCAGACCGCCGATCAATGAACGCAGGATCGGCGGATTTCATTAACCGTTACTTGTTGGCCAACGCTGTTTCCAGTGTTTTAACTCTGGCATCAAGTTCGCGAACAGACTCGATAAGCGGCGCTACCAGTTTTTGATAGTCCACTTGCAGGTGTTCGCCATCGGTGCGCACTAACTGTGGATAAACCTTTTGTACGTCCTGAGCAATCAAACCAACATCGGCCTGGTTGTTTTGTTTCCAGTTAAATGTAACTCCGTGAAGTTTCAGGAGGGTTTCCGTTGGATTTTCAAGGCGTTTCACATCGGTTTTCAGTCGCTCGTCGCTGAATGGGCAGCACTCGTCACCCGGTCCCGGCGGGTCGCCGATGTCCCAGCATTGACCGTTATGACAGATTTGCTGTATCGAGCTTTCCGCATGGGCAGTGGAAGAAAGTGAAAGAACCATTGCCGGGGCAAGAAAAGCTAAAGGCAGTATACGCACTTTTGGTACATCCTGATTTTCGACTTGATGAGAAAATAGCGCGCCGGATTTTGTCAAGATTTACTGCCGAAACAATGCTGGCACTCTAACTAATCGATTCTGGATGTTGCATTTAAGTTGTAGTCTGAAACAATTTAGTCTTTATTGTTACTGGGATGTTCAATTGGTTCTGTGTCGGGCCTGACGAGACAGCATCAGTGTCAAACAAAGTCCGGTTACCGACAACAACGCCGCACTGAAGAAAATCCACGAATACCCCATGTTCAATGCAATCGCGCCCATCAACGGGCCGGCAATCGCCAGCGCCAGGTCGAAAAACACCGCATAGGCACTCAATCCGGCACCCCGACTGGAATTGGGCACCTGTTTGATGGCCTCGACGCCCAGCGCCGGGTACACCAGCGACAGGCCGAAGCCGGTCAGGCCGGCGCCAATCAGTGCGTACCCGGTCGACGGTGCCAGCCACAGCAGCACCAGGCCCACTGTCTCGATGCACATGCAGGCAATGGCGCAGGTGAACCCGCCGAACCGGTTGATGGCGGAAATGAACAGCAGCCGCGACAGAATGAAACAGACCCCGAATACGGTCAGGCAATAGGCGGCACCGGTCCAGCCGCGATTGACGTAATACAGGGTGATAAAGGTCGTCAGGGTGCCGTAGCCGATGGAAGCCAGGCTCAGGCTCGCGCCAAACGGCGCAATGCGCCCGAACACTGCCCAAAACGGCAAGCGTTCACCGCGTACCACCGGCACCGAGGGCTTGTTGCGAATCAGCAACAATGCCGCCAGGGCCAGCAGCGACAGGGCGATGCCCAGGCTGGCGAAACCGAGTTGTTGCACCATGACCACGCCCAGCGGCGCACCAATGGCAATCGCACCATAAGAGGCGATGCCGTTCCAGGAAATCGACCGCGCGGTGTGCTCGGCGCCCACCTGACCCATGCACCAACTGATGGTGCCGACGCCGATCAAGCCTTGGGCTATGCCCAGCAACAAGCGCCCGGCGATCAGGATCAGCAGGCTGAGCAACGGCAAACCTTGCAACAGGGTCGACAGCAGCGTCAGCACGCCACTGAGCACAATCCCGGACAAGCCATAGATGATCGCCCGCTTGGTGCCGACGCTGTCCGACATGCGCCCGGCCATGGGGCGACTGAGCAGGGTGGCGAGGTATTGCGAGCCGATGGTCAGCCCGGCCACGATGGCACTGAACCCCAGTTGCTCGTGGACATAACCCGGCAATACCGCAATCGGCAAACCGATGCAGAGGAAGGCAATAAAGGTATAGAACACGATGGAGACGATCTGCAGGGTGATCGCCATGGAGCTTTGCGGGGGCACTTGCTGCACAGACATGAGGGCTCGTTCGCGGGCGGCGGTGGGAGAACTGCATCATGGCGCGGTGGGGGGATAAAAGAAAGCAGGCTAACTAATTATCGCTGTTCTTGAAGACCTCTTCGCGGGCAAGCCCGCTCCCACATTTGGTTCCTGGTTGTGTCAGCCATTG